>CANKNL010000231.1 GCA_947483345.1 Chitinophagaceae bacterium
AAAAACCAAACCTTTCATTCCAATCTGCGGACGCTTTACCCATTCAGTTAATTCATCTGTTTGTTTGCGGCTGTATTCAGCACATCCCGGTACAGCAATAGCAACAACCGTTTCAGCTTCGTCAAAAACTTTAAAGTCAGCACCGTTTATTAAATCTGCACGATCCTGCTTGCCCACAAAAACACTGGCAGGCTTTTTTAAATTAAGTATGCTGATATCAAAACGAATATCCGGCTTATCGTTTCCGTAACGCCACATGGCATCTTCCCAGGTCATTCGCTCTACAGTATCGGTATAGTCAATACCCTTTACATCTTTAAAAATGCGTTTTACTAAACCCTCAAACATATTCAGAATATCTTCCTGTTCTACAAAACACATTTCGCAGTCAATTTGAGTAAACTCAGGCTGGCGGTCGGCACGCAGATCTTCATCTCTAAAACATTTTACGATCTGGTAGTAACGATCATAACCGCTCACCATCAGCAACTGCTTAAATGTTTGAGGTGATTGAGGCAATGCATAAAACTGACCTGGATTCATTCTGCTTGGTACCACAAAATCCCTGGCACCTTCCGGCGTACTTTTAATTAAGAAAGGTGTTTCAATATCCATGAAATTATTTTCATGCAAATAATTTCTTGCACTGCGGTTTACTTGGTAACGCAGTTCTAAATTTCTCTTTACCGAATTTCTTCTCAGATCGAGATAACGGTATTTCATGCGTATATCATCGCCGCCATCGGTCTTATCTTCTATGGTAAAAGGTGGTACGGCTGATTTATTCAGAATTTTAAATTCAGTAACGGCAATTTCCACTTCACCGGTTGGTATGTTGGCATTTTTGCTGCTGCGTTCATTTACTTTTCCGGTAACCTGTATAACAAATTCACGGCCCAGCGGATTGGCATCCAAACTGGTATTTAGGTTTTCTGAAAATAATAATTGGGTAATGCCATAGCGGTCCCGCAGATCAACAAAAGTGATGCTGCCGAATTTGCGAACGGTTTGTACCCATCCGGCCAGGGATACTTCTTTGTTAATATCGGTTAATCTTAATTCGCCACAGGTATGAGTTCTGTACATTTGGTTGTGTTTGTTTGTTTTTGATTTTCGGACTGCAAATATAAGCCTGTTATGTAGAAAGTAGATAATTTATTGAGCCTCAGAGAGGCGGTTTATCAGGTTAAAAATCATTTAATAATGTGTTTTTGACCCCAACGGAGCGATATGTTGCATTTGGCTGTGATATGGCAAAGTGCATTTGTTTTACTAACAGCCTTTCTTTTCTTGTTCTTTTTTGCTTCTCCAAAAAAGAACCAAAAAAGGAGCCCCGAAAAAGATGACATCCCTTTTTCGGGAAGGAGCCCTGATTTGGCTTTGGTTCTACTGTGGTTTGTACGTTGGTAATTCTATTGGTAGGCGCAAGAGGTTTTTGTATTGCCATTTTTGTATTGCAAAGAGCAAGATCGAATTTATTTTCGCTTCGATAAAAGCCCAATAAAGTTATATCGTACAAGAGTGCCCCGAAAGCTTTCGGAATAAACTTTGCCAATGAATCCAAATAGAATTAATGACGACAGGTACAAAAACAAAAAAGTCCCCGAAGGGACTTTTAAGAATGTTTGAATACTTATTTAGTTTCGGCTCATCATGCTGCCAAAATAGAGGTGACATCTTTTAAAAAGCTGTCACCTCTGCCACTATGCTTTAATTCGCATCAGGTTTATCATTCTTCTTCGCATCCATCATTTCCATCAATTTCATGCCAAGCAGCCCATTAATGCCACCATCGGTACCGGTTCCACCACCAATCAGGATATCAGGAATGATCTTGATATTGCCTTTGGCAATCTCTTCGGTTATCTTGTAGCGGGTAAAATTATCGCCGCCCATGGCTTTAACCTGTAGTTCATAAGCTTCGGCAGTTGATTTACCAATCGCCATAATTTTTTCAGCTTCTGCCAAACCGGTCTTGCTGATCCTTTCTGCATCGGCTGCGGCATTTAGTTTGGTGGCTTCGGCTTGTGCACCTGCACGGGCCTTGGTAGCTTCGGCCTCGGCATTTGCACGCATTTTTGTTGCTGTTGCTTCAGCATCAACATTCAGCTTTAAACTGTTTGCATCACCTTCTGCTTTTTTAACAGTAGCATCGGCAGTTCGTTGTGCAATCTCCACACTTTGCTGAGCTTTTACAATCTCCTTCTGCATATCGGCAATGGCGGTTTCTTTTTCCATACCCTGGCGTTTTTCCTGCGCCATACGTTGGGTGCTGTAGGTTTTTTCTTCTTCCTGTGCTATTTTACGGTCGGTTAATGTTTTCATCAATGCTTCCGGTGGTACGATATCACCGATCAACGTATCCACGGCATTTACGTTGTATTCGTCAAGCACATTTTTAATATGCTCCTTGGCTGCCATCTGCCTTTCTTTACGGGTGCTCAAGAAAGAGATCACATCGCTATCCTGCGCCGAGTTACGGAAATAGTTACCGATGGTGGGTTCCAGCACCTGGCTTACCAGGTTGTTCATGCTGCCGAAACGTGCAATTACTTTTGGTGCTTCGTTGGCTGGTATGTGTATGATCTGCGACACATCAAGATTAAAAGGGAAACCATCCTGCGAACGAACGGTGATGGTACTTAAATTCTTATCCAACTGGTGTGATTCACTTCTTGCATTGGCCCAGTTGAGCACCAGGTTTGTGGTTGGTACCAGTTCTACTTTCATGATGTATTTATTGAAAGGATATTTACCGGGGCCGTAAGGCTCCATCCATACACCACGACTCCCTTTTGCAACAATATTACCATGTTTAAATGTTTCACCGGTTAGGTCTTTCCCATCCTGGCCAATATAACTGATCACCACACCAACATAACCTATCGGCACGTCCGTCATGGGCACTTCTTCAATTTGTATGGCCCAGGGATTAATGTTGTAACTACCTGCAAGAATGATGGAAGGCTGCAAACCACGGTTACCATCATTTTTAAGAAAGGTATCAAAATCCTGAAAATTATTATGGCCTTCTATGAACTTACCTGCTATCTGGCCACTCTCAATTGGATGTCCATCCAGTGAGGTAACAATGCCAACCATGTTTTCATGTATTATAACCATTGCAGTAACTGTAACTGTAAATGCATAGGTATTGATACGATAAGTACCAGCAGTGATATAGGCTGTTTGTCGTCCTTTTTGTCCGCCATTGTCTAAAAAGCTTACCGCATCCTGAAAATTATCGCTTTCCACTTTTCGGCCTAATATAGCACCGGTGGGTATTTCGGCACCGTCGTTCGACAGTATGAGCCCGATATTTCCTTCTGGTATTACCATAAAGGGTTGCATGTTTACGCCATACTGCCATGGCCACATACCCCAGTAGAGGCCAGGTGCCAATGTTTTACCCTGGAAACCTGCTTCGCCTTTTGTGGCAATAATTCTGCCATCTGGGAGTGAGCGGTTTGCCCCGAAAAGCACAAATTTTTTGGTAACCAGCCCAAGCCGGTTTTCAGGTACGATGACCATACCAAACAGGAACCGGAGAATGAATTTGTATAAAAGCAGTGACAATATGATTACCAGTATCCACCAGTAATTGGGAAAGAAATTTGAAAAATCCATAGTTTGTAGTTTAGTTGTTTTTTATGTTTTTTTTATTGTCCGTAGAACCCCTGTGGGCAGTTGGCGTATACTTCGGCCATTTGGCCCCACTACGCCTGGTTTATTTACAGAGTTGAATAATTAATCATCAAGCTACTGATAATTATTAAAAATCCCGTTAATAAATCATTACTGATAATTAATTGTGGAAAACTGCTGGTGGTTTAACTGTTTGATGAAAGTTAAAGAGAAGCACAGCAAAACAATGGTCCATTTTTCATTAGAGCGAGGCTCCATTTATGTTTGAGATGTAAAGATATACAGCAGTCCATCGCGCCGCAATAAAATCCAATACAGGCGGGATTTTTACTTTCACAGGTGGTAGAGTATGTATGATGAGTGGTATGTGTAAAATAACAGAAAACCAATTGTTGCTGTTACATGGTTTCTACAAAGTTTTTATGCATGGGTTTCCAAACCAGATAATAATAGGCCAGCAATAAAATACCAATACTAAACGGAATGATGGCTAAGTATTTATAGGTGATGTGGCCATAAACAATCAGGGTATCGAAATGAAAAAATTCACTGGTCATCCAATAAGCATTCGCTGTGATCCAAAAAACGATGGCTACATTGTGACATACTTCACTCATGTACTGACGCGTTCTAATAGAAATAATAATGGCAATAATTAATGTTGGAAAGATCATGGCAATACCCAGCGGCCGCCAGATCATACACCAGCTTATATCTTTAAATAACCAGAAAACGATGTGCAGGTTTTCCATTTTTCGAAAGCGGATGGGGATGTTGTATGTTTGTTCGGTTGGCATGTGAGCAGTTATGAATGATGAGTTATGAATGATGAATTAAAAATACAGAATAGTCTTGCAAAATCATTCATCATTCATAATTCATCACTCATCATTCAACTGTTACCCTGATTCCTTCACTATGGCTTGTAAACTCAGGTGCATACATACACTGTATGGTGCTGATGCCATTACTGAAATTGCCGGCATGCGTTACAAATAGGGAGTACTCAAAAACATAACTGCCACGGGCCAACCAGCCAAAGAAGAAATTGGTGCTGGCATCCTTGGTGCTTTCGTAATAACCGAGTCCGCCCTGGTATTTATATGCGCTGAGCACATTCACAGGTTCCATGCAGGCTGCACGCATATCTTTCATGTGAACGTATTCCATATCACGGTCAACTTTAAGTTCGATACGTACTGTTATTTTGTCGCCAACTTTTAATTGTGCGTCATCTTCTA
>CANKNL010000232.1 GCA_947483345.1 Chitinophagaceae bacterium
TAAGTACTCCCCTGTACAATAGGAAATAAATTTTGGGTGTAGCCATATTTATCTGTTGTGGTATCAAATCTTTCGAAACAACGGTCTAACCAGCGATGTGTAAGTTCCATACTGTCTTTGGCATATTTATAATCACTGGGATAAGGCGGGCATTCATCAAAAGCCATCACAATATCGCCGCCTATTATCCTTTGTATGTCCATCACTTTTTCTGGCGTAAATAAATGTTTACTGCCATCAATATGACTTTGAAACAAAGCGCCCTCTTCGGTAAGTTTGCGGTTATTGGCTAAAGAAAAAACCTGGTACCCTCCACTGTCGGTTAAAATGGGTTTATTCCAGCCGTTAAATTTATGTAACCCCCCGGCGGCTTCCAGTATGTCTAATCCTGGACGCAGGTATAAATGATAGGTATTACCGAGGATGATTTGTGCTTTCACTTCGGTATGTAATTGTTGCTGAGTAACAGCCTTTACACTGCCTACAGTACCAACGGGCATAAAAATAGGTGTTAAAATTTCACCGTGATCTGTGCTTATTTTTCCTGCCCTTGCCTTTGATTGGCTATCACTATATTGTAAATCAAATTGTAAAGCTGCCATAAAAAAACGCCCTCCTGATATAAAAATTATAAAAATACTAATTCTAATTACTACTATTTTTGCCAAATGAATTTTACCCAAATCTGGCAAATACTTTTTTATGTTTTTTGCCTGATAACCCTGATACAGCTTTTTTATTATCTGTTCTTTTTTATCAGACTGGCTTTTTATAATCCAAAGCCCAGGTCGGTTTCTCAAACCCACCCGGTATCTGTAATTATATGTGCCCGTGATGAAGCTGCAAATTTAGCAAAAAATCTGCCGGGGGCATTGGTTCAGCAATATCGCACTACACATGAAGTGATTGTTGTGGATGATAATTCATTTGACGACACTAAATATTTACTGGAAGAGTATCAAAAAACATACAGGCAATTGCAGTTTGTTCATTTAAAACAGGAGGCCAAACTGATACCTGGTAAAAAATTTCCATTAAGTATTGGCATCAAAACAGCCAAACATGAAATTGTTTTACTAACTGACGCGGATTGTGTTCCGGCCAGTGAATTATGGATTGATAAAATGCAGCAAACCTATGATGAGAAAACAGAGATCGTTTTAGGCTATGGTGCTTATCATAAAAAACCAGGCCTGCTAAATAAAATGGTTCGATGGGAAACCTTTCATACCGCTCTACAATATTTTTCTTATGCGTTGGCAGGTACTACTTATATGGGTGTAGGCCGAAACCTCAGCTATAAAAAAACAATTTTTTACAGGCACAAAGGGTTTTCGGCCCATAATAATATACCCAGCGGCGACGATGATTTGTTTATTAATATGGCTGCTACAAAAACGAATACAAAAATCAATATTGATAAAGAAACATTTACTTTAAGCGAACCGCCTAAAACATGGGCAGGCTGGATCAGACAAAAGAACAGGCATTACAGTACGGGAAAATATTATAAGCCTTTGCACAAATTTTTACTGGGATTATATACACTGTCGCACTTTTTATTTTATCCTTTACTGGTTGCTTCTATCGTTATGTATAGCTGGCAATTGGCACTGATCGTTTTTAGTATCCGCTTTGTGGTTCAGGCCATTATTTTATATCCCTGTCTGAAAAAACTAAATGAACAGGCTATGTATCCCTGGTTTTTGTTTATTGATATCGGGATGTTTTTTTATTACCTGATATTTGCAGCATCCGTATTCAAGAAACCAAAAAAGGCGTGGAAATAACGGCCTCATCCTAACCCGGCCCCAGTTCGTTCTTTTTCAAAGAACCCCCAAGCGGAAGGATTGCTCGAAGAATAATGGGAAGCGTGCGTTTTGCTTTGTTTTTTATTTTTAACTTTTTACTTTTATGGAGTTGATTCAAAAATATTTTACCGATTTTTCGGATAAGCAGATAGCCCAATTTGCTGCTCTTAAAGATTTATACGTTAATTGGAACGAAAAGATCAATGTTATATCCAGGAAGGATATGACAAATTTTTATGAACACCATGTTTTACATTCATTGGCCATTGCAGCAAAATTTGAATTTACAAAAGACATGCAGGTTATGGATTTGGGATGCGGTGGCGGATTTCCGGGCATTCCATTGGCCATTATGTTTCCGGAAACAAAATTTCATTTAGTTGACAGTATTAATAAAAAACTGAAAGTGGCTGCTGAAATAGCTACCGCAATCGGATTGCAAAATCTGACTACCCAACACATCAGAGCCGAAGACATAAAGAACAGAAAATTTGATGTGGTGGTTTCAAGGGCGGTAGCTCCTCTAAAAGATCTATGGTACTGGACTAAGCCATTAATTCAAAAAAGTAAAACAACCAGTGCTGGTGTACCCAATGGATTAATTTGCCTTAAGGGAGGTGATTTAGCTGTTGAAATCTTTGAAAGTGGTTGCAAACCAATGGTTTGGGAAATAGAAAAAATATTTTCCCAGAATTTTTTTACAGAAAAGTACCTTTTATATATTCCTTTCAGATAAGTAAAACATACCACTTTAGGGTATTGTTAAATTACATTAATTGTATCACTTTTGTAAAATGATGAACAGATCAGTAGCAATAGTAGAAGATAATAATGATATCCGCCAGGCTTTAGAGCAAATTATTGAGTCGTCGGATGATTTTATTCTGGCTGGATCCTGCACAACAGGTGAAGAAGCATTGGTAAAATTACCTATTTTAAATCCCAAAGTTGTTTTAATGGATATTGGCCTTGGAGAAGGTGTAAATGGCATTGAAGTAGTTAGGGAATTAAAAAAAACGAACCCGGATATTTTATTTATGATGTGTACCATTTATGATGAAGATGAAAAGATCTTTGAAGCATTACGGGCAGGTGCCAGTGGATATATTTTAAAAAATACTCAACCAGCAAAACTTCTTGAAGGCATCACAGAATTAATTGATGGCGGTGCACCCATGAGCAGCCAGATCGCCAATAAAGTGGTTTCTGCATTTCAGAAAAAATCCCAGACCACATTTATAGGGTCTTCGCTGGATGTATTATCAAAAAGAGAAAATGAAATTCTGGAAATGCTTTCTATAGGACTTTTGTATAAAGAAATATCAGAAAAACTGTTCATCAGTTCAGAAACGGTTCGCAAACATGTTTATCATATTTATGAGAAGTTGCACGTTACTAACCGTGTTGAAGCCGTTAATAAATATTTTGGAAGATAAAGACAAACAATCAGGCAAGCACAACAACATAAACCCCGTTTAACTTTATAAGCTGAGTGGGGTTTATTTATTAAAGAAATTTCCACAGCCAGAGATCAGTTTGCGGTGTGTTACCTATAGGAAAATCATGCGTATAGCCTGAATTAATAAAACCATATTTTTCATAAAATTTTTGTGCTCTTATATTATGCTCCCAAACACCCAGCCACACAACTTCGTATTTTTTTTCAAGCGCAAAGTTTAAAATAAAATCCATCAATTTTTGAGCAATGCCTTGTCCATGAAATTCTTTCAGCACATAAATCCTTTTTAACTCAAGCGCCTTCCATTTTTTAATCATCGAAAAATTGCTGTAATCTTCTTTAAAATGCAAATAAGCAAGCGGCTTCCCTTTGGTTTCGGCAAAAAAACAAAAAGTTTCAGGATCCATTATTTCTTTACCTAATTGTTCATTGTTATAATACTGATCCAGGTAGCCTTGCATATCCTCGTGTGTACAGGTGCCGGTAAACGTATCAAAAAAAGTTTGCCTGGCGATAAGAGATAATGCCGGTATGTCCTCAATTGTTACTCTTCGAATATGTATTTCCATTTGTTTGTTTTCAGAAAACCGGTTTACCAATTCAGTTCTAACCTGTTATTTTTTCTGTCTATATCCGCCAGTCGTTTTGACGGGTCAATTTCTACAATCTTGATATCTGTAAGTCTGCGTTTCATTTCAACAATATAAGTAGGATGCGTCCATTTCCATTCTTCCATCACTTCGCGTTTCTGTGCAGGTTTTTCATTTGGCTTATTGCCAAACATTAAATTTAAAGGTATATAAAACATGACTGAACTCCCATCATTCAATGTCAGTTGCAGATCAACGGGCATAGGCATATGACCGATTCTTTTTAACCTGATTTTTGTAAGGCCATTTTCTTCCCACAAACTATCAATTTTATAATCGATGGTTTTGGTTGTGTTAACCCAATATGCTTTATACCAATCCAATTGTAAACCACTGAGCTCTTCTGCAACGTTGATGAAATCATTTACATTGGGGTGTTTAAAACGCCATTTAGTATAATAGGCCATTAAAATCTTATCCCGTACATCGGCCCCAACAATATAGCCAAGCTGCTCCATAAATACAGCCCCTTTTGAATAGGCTGCATTGCCATAAGCAAAATTACTGCTGTAGTGATCGCTATGCGTTGTCATTGGTTCTTCAAACCCACTTTTTGCCAGCGAAAAATAACCGGCATATGAATCACTTTGATCTTCCGGTACAATGTCAATGAGCTCTTTTAATTTTTTATTTTCCGGGGTTTTTTGCAGCAATTCCCTTAATCCCTGTAAAGCAGATTTTTGATTATAAAATGCCGATACTTTGTCTTCGGCAAAAGTGGTAAAACCCTCATCCATCCAGGCATACAAACTTTCGTTGGTACCCAGCATCATCTGGTACCAACTGTGCAGCCATTCATGAAAAACGGTACCCAAACCCGGCCCAACCAACAAAGTTGCCATGGGGTATTCCATACCCCCATCGCCGCCCTGTATAAACGAATATTGAGGATATGGATATTTACCAAAGTTCTTTTCCATAAAAGGCAAAACCTTTGCTGCGGCTGTAAGCACTATGCTCCA
>CANKNL010000233.1 GCA_947483345.1 Chitinophagaceae bacterium
AAAAAAATCTCTACAAATATCTACAATTGCATATTTTATTTTTTGTGTCTATGACTTTTCAATTGAAAAGGTACCCGGGATGCCCTTTTTACCTGCTAGTGTTGAACATATTTTATTATTAATTTTTATCGTTTACTACTTCTATGAAGTATTACAAGAATCTGTTGTTGAACCTATTTATCAAAAAGCCATTTTTTGGATATGTGTTGCCTTCATAATTAACTCTTCCGGAAATTTCTTTTTATTTTTATACGGAAAAAATAGTTATAATGATGAAAGTTTTCAAAAGCAGTACACGCTTATTTATGTCACTGTCACAGTAATTAAAAATTTGCTTTTGTGTATTTCTATTTTAATTAAAGAGAAAAAAGAAGACCCCCTTTCAAATAGCTTAATCAATATTGATTTAGATTCACTTGACCCGTTTAAGAACCGACATTAACAGCAAATTACCTCTATGTTTTTTTTACAGGCTAACAGTAATGCAACAGGAATAGATACAGCCATGTTTCTAGGAACATTAGGTATGCTAACATTAGCCATTGCTATTGTAGGTTTTGTAATTTTTCACCAGCGCCGGGTAATCCGCTATAATAACGAATTAAAAAGGCTGGAATCGGAAAAGCAACATATTTTATTAAATGCGTCTATCCGCTTTCAGGAAGAGGAACGTAACCGTATTGCAGCCGATCTGCACGATGATGCCGGTCCCTTATTGGCAACAGCACGCCTGTACCTGAACGAAAACCTGGTTAACCAGGAAAAGGCACAGCAATTGCAAAGTATCTTCAGTGCCAAACAGATACTGGATGATGCCATATTACTGATCCGCAATATCAGTCATAGTCTGATGCCGCCAACATTAAAAAACTTTGGTTTAGAAAGTGCAGCCACTGACCTATTTCAAAAGATTGGTGCCAGCGGCAGCCTAAATGCCAGTGCCCGTTTTCATGATTACCGAACCCGGCTTAAAGTAGATCAGGAATTGCTGGTTTTTAGGATTATTCAGGAACTGGTAAATAACACGCTCAAACACAGTAACCCGGGTTTTATACACCTAACACAAAATATCAGCGCCGATAAGATGTATTTCCGCATTCATCATGACGGTACCGGCATTGTACAAGCCGACTTTGAAAAACTGAGTCATATCGCACTTGGACTTGGTTTAAAAAATATTGCCAGCCGCATTAAAGTACTTTCCGGTAGAATATTATTTGAAATAGACCCCAGTAAAACCTACTATAAAGTAACCATCGAAATACCGAGAGAACCGGCTATTTAAACCAGGATTATTTTAGTTTTCTTTTGTTACTACCTGATCAGCATTGCCTTAGTCTGATATTCATTTACGAATGAAATAATATTTTCGTATTTTTAAGGTTGATATTATTGTATGAATGAAATAAAAGTTGCAATTGCCGACGATCATAAAATTTTCAGAAAGGGAGTCATTCTCTCCATGCGCAGTTATACCAATATTAAGTTTGTACTGGAAGCTGATAATGGCGAGGAATTACTTGAAAAAATACCTGAATTTGAACCCGATGTGATTTTATGCGACCTGAAGATGCCTGTAAAAGATGGCATAGATACCACCAAACTGATTACAAAAAAATTTCCTAATATTCGTGTGATCATACTTACCATGTATGAAGACGAACGCTTTGTTGGCCATTTGATGGATTGCGGAGCAGCTGGCTACCTCTTAAAAACAACCGACCCTACCGAAATAAAAAAAGCCATCATGGATGTGATGCGTACCGGATTTTACCTTAACCCTTTTGTAAATAAAGTGCTCATTAAAAAAAATTATTCCAAACAAAAATTCAATCCGTCATTAACCTCAGAAGTGGTACTCAGCGACAGAGAAAAAGAAGTACTTACACTGGTTTGTATGGAATTTACAGCTGCCGAAATTTCCGGTAAAATGGATATCAGTGCCAGAACCGTAGAAGCTATAAAAGACAGGCTGATGGAAAGATTTGGTGTTAAAAACTCAGTAGGACTTGTTTTTTATGCCATGAAAAATGCATTGATTGATTAATTACTTTTATAACCACAGCATGGCCCATTGTTGTTGTCAATCCCCTTTTAGCACATCAGCCTTTATGGCAGCGTATCCCTAAACATCCAAAGATTAAAACTTAAAACAGTCCGAATAATTTAGCATCGATGCTGGATATTATCTTGCCCAGGTCTTCTTCATTTTCGGCAAATTTATTCTTATCGGCATCAATGATCAATAACGGTCCTTCTTTATAATTATCAATCCAGCCATTATAAAACTCATTAAGTTTTTTTAAATAATCCAGGCGTATATTTTCTTCATACTCCCTGCCCCTTTTTTGTATTTGAGCAACCAGCGTAGGTACCGATGCTTTTAGATAGATGATCAGATCCGGTGGTTTGACCATACTTTTTAATGTTTCAAAAAATTTATAGTAATTATCAAAATCGCGTTTGGTCATCAGGCCCATATCATGCAGATTGGGTGCAAAAATATTGGCATCTTCATAAATGGTTCGGTCCTGTATAACGGTTTCGGTGCCATGATGAATTTCAAGCAATTGATTTAACCTGCTGTTTAAAAAGAATATCTGCAGATTAAAACTCCAGCGCGGCATATCCTCATAAAAATCATTCAGATAAGGATTATGATCCACGTCTTCAAACTGCGGTATCCATTTATAATGTTTACTCAACATTTCTGTTAACGTCGTTTTTCCTGCACCAATATTCCCTGCTACAGCAATATGTTTTGGTTTTTTAGTCTTTGCCATAATTTAATTGTGAATTAACGATTGCCCATTTAAAATAAAGACAAGCGAAGCATCTAAAGTAAACAAAATCTCAAATCAAATCCAGATAATTATCAGGAGAAATTAAAAATAATTTAATCCAATCGCTTCTCTTACCAGTTTCATGGTTTCTCCTGCACTTGCATTTGCCTTTTCGGCTCCTTTTCGTAGTATTTGTTTCAGTCCTTCCTCGTCCTCTAAAATTGCATCTACTTTATTTCGGATGGGTGCAATGAAATTCACCATATCTTCTGCCAATTGTTTTTTTAAATCGCCATAACGAATGGTGCAGTTGTTATAATCAGCTTCAAACCTGTTTATGATCTCTGTAGTACAAACCAGGTTCATCAATAAAAAAATATTTTCGATATAATCAGGCTTGGGTGCATTTTTTTCAGCAGGCCCATTGTCTGTTTTTGTTTTCATCACTTTTTTCCTGATCATGTCATCACTATCGGCCAAATATAAAGTAGCCATTTGATTTTCGCTTTTACTCATTTTACCTGTACCATCAAGACTTGGAACTTTTACGAGGTTTTGGTTATAATTAAATGTGACGGGTTCGGGAAAAACCTCCCCATAGCGGTGATTAAATCGGTTGGCAAATGTTCTGGCCATTTCCAGGTGCTGTTCCTGATCTTTACCAACAGGCACATATCTGGCACGGTGCAAAATGATATCAGCCGTTTGTAAAACCGGATAAGTGAGTAAGCCGGCATTTACATTTTCGGGATTTAAACGAACTTTATCTTTAAACGTAGTTGTCTTTTCCAGTTCTCCTTTATAAGCCATCATATTTAAATAAAGATAAAGTTCGGCCGTTTCATGAACATGGCTCTGGCAATATAAAGCCACTTTATCCGGATCAAGGCCACAGGCTATATTTTCGGCTAATACCCTGTATACATTGGCTTTTAGCTCTTTTGTATCGGGATGTGTAGTTAAAGAATGCAGATCAGCAACCATAAAAAAACAGTCAAATTCGTCCTGCATTTTTACATAATTACGTATCGCCCCAAAATAATTACCCAGATGTAAAAATCCGGTTGGGCGAATGCCACTCATAACAATTTCTTTCTTATTTTCCATAAAAGGGTGCTGCAGCATCTTCCTGTGCTGTCTGTTGGCGAAGATAGTGAAAGTTGGCAGTTGTAACCCGCTAGTTTTCCATTCATAATTATAATTTACCGACTGCCAACCGGCATCTGCAAACTGCCAACTATCTGCTATATTTGTGTCATGGAAGTGAATGATGCTTTAGTTGACAAATTAGCTAATCTGGCCAGATTAAAGTTTGATGTGGAAGAAAAAGAAAGTATCAAAAATGATCTGCAAAAAATGATACAGTTTGTTGAAAAATTAAATGAATTGGATACCACAGGTGTTGAGCCCTTTTTACACATGAGCGATAACATCAATGTTTTAAGGGCAGATGAGTTAGTAGGCAGCATAACAGCAAAACAAGGTTTGCAAAATGCCGCCATGCACGATGACCAGTTTTTTAAAGTACCTAAAGTGATTACAAAATAGTTGACTATTTATTGAAGCGTTTATAATTGTTAATAGCCCTCAACAACATCAAACCGCTTTCAACAACATTAAAGATTTAATTTATGCAAGGTATTATTCACCTGGAAGATATACGTAAAAGTTACTATCTCGGTAAAAATGAATTACAGGTATTAAAAGGCATTACACTGGATATTTTTAAAAATGAATATGTGGCCCTGATGGGGCCCAGCGGATCGGGTAAGTCGACCTTGATGAATTTGTTGGGTTGTTTGGATACATCATCAGGTGGTAAATATATTTTAAATGGGAAAGATGTAAGCCGTATGCCTGATGATGACCTGGCAGAAGTGCGGAACAAAGAAATTGGATTTGTATTTCAGCAGTTTAATTTACTCCCTCGCTTAACAGCTGCTGAAAATGTAGCATTGCCTTTGGTTTATGGTGGTATTGGTAAAAAAGAAAGAATGGACAGGGCGATGGAAGTTTTAACCAGGGTTAAACTGGAAGACCGCAGTCA
>CANKNL010000234.1 GCA_947483345.1 Chitinophagaceae bacterium
AAAAAAAGCCAGGTAGAAGAATATCTTGATTTTTATAACGGCGAAGGGGTACAGCATGTGGCCATTGCTACCAATGATATTGTAAAAACCGTTTCCGAATTACAAAAAAGAGGGATAGAGTTTTTAAATATTCCCGACAGTTATTATGCAACCGTATTAGACCGCGTTGGGAAAATTGATGAAGATCTGGCACCCTTACAACAGTTAGGTGTATTAATTGACCGGGATGAGGAAGGTTACCTCTTGCAGATATTCAGTAAACCTTTGGAAGACCGGCCTACATTATTTTTTGAAATCATTCAGCGTAAAGGCGCAAAGAGTTTTGGTAAAGGAAATTTTAAAGCCTTATTTGAAGCATTGGAAAGAGAGCAGGATGCCAGGGGAAATTTGTAATTATTTTTAAGCAGTTACTTAATAGATAAGGAAGTTAAGAAATCATTAAAGCCATAAGGATATTAAACTTGTTTATGGTTTTATACAATATTTTTTTTACATTTACGTATCATTAATATAACCCCAATATCATTAGTGAAGCGCTTATATCTTTATTTTACGCTTACTGCCTTACTTACGCTATTTGCAAATGTGTTATTATTTGCACAACCGGCCTTATTGGAAAATAAAAAATCAGTTCCAAAAACAAAGGACATGTTTAGCCGTATTGCGGATTCTGCTAAAAAACAATTTGAAGAAAAAAATCTCAATTGGCCTCCACAGTCTTTATATATCCGGTCTTTTAAATACGACCGTTTACTGGAATTATGGGTAAAAAACAATGCCGAAGACGGGTATAAACTTTTTAAAACATACCATGTATGTATGCAAAGTGGCTCTATTGGCCCTAAGCGTTCGGAAGGGGATAACCAGGTGCCTGAAGGATTTTATTATATCAATGAATTTAATCCCAACAGTAACTATCATCTGTCATTAGGTTTAAATTATCCAAATGCCTCAGATAAAGTTTTAAGTAATTCGGTAAAGCCCGGCGGCGACATTTATATACACGGCAACTGTGTTTCCACAGGTTGCATCGCTATTCAGGATATGCCTATTGAAGAAGTTTATGTTATTGCGGCTTTGGTAAAAGCAAATGGACAGGATTTTATTCCGGTGCATATTTTTCCGGTTAAATATGATAATGAGAAATCCCTTAATTATTTAACCGAATCAATCAAAGGCAGCCAGGTTGTTCACAAATTTATTCTGAATATAAAATCGGTGTTTGATTTTTTTGAAGAATATAAACAGATACCGGTTATAATCGTCAATAAAAAAGGCGAATATGTGATCAATTAACGCATCAAAACCTGAATGGTTTCGGTTGTTTTTTGTTCCAGCAAAATGTGTTTGCCTGTAGTCAATGCTTTTATTTTTTCTTCTGTATAATGCCTGATCGTTAACAGCGTTAGATTTTTTTCAAGTTGTACATTAAAAATTTCTGAAGCCGCCAAGGCCAATTTTTCTATTTTTTCAGATTTGTCATCCAGGCAACATAATAATCCAATGGCGCCATGCTGCGACAGGTTGGGGCGTATCTTGATGCGATCAAACATAGCATATAACTGGCTAAGCGGTTTTTCTTCTACAAATGAAAAGTCTTTTGAACTCAATGACATCAGCACCTGTTGCTTCTTTAAAACAATAATGGGAGGCAAACCATGAACCGGTTGATTACTGATAACCGTTCCGGGTAAATCAGGTTTCAAAAAACAACGAACATGCAGTGGAATATTTTTATTTTCAAGCGGTTTAATGGTATTGGGATGTATGACCTGTGCACCATAGTAGGCCATCTCCACAACTTCACGATAACTTAATACATCCAGATTTTCTGCATCCGGAAATTCTTTGGGATCTGCATTCATCACAGCTTCCACATCTTTCCAAATGGTTTGGCTTTCGGCGTCCAGGATATTTGCAAAAATAGCCGCACTAAAATCACTGCCTTCTCTTCCTAAAGTGGTGCTTTCATTTTCATCTGTAGCGCCAATAAACCCCTGTGTAATTACTAAATCGGTATCTGTAAATAAGGGTTCAATATGCGTTTTAACTTTTTCTGCGGTATAGTCCCAGTCTACATAGGCATCTCTGAAATTATTGTCTGTACGCAAAATATCCCTTACATCCACCCATGTATTCTTTATCCCTATGTCATTTAAATAAATACTCACCAGTGCGGTACTCAATAATTCGCCGCAACATACAATCTGGTCATAATAATAGTCGTAGGACCTTACAGGTTTATCGTACAGCAACCATTCTACTTCAGTAAAAAAATCTTTTAACTGGTTTTCGGCCTGTTGCCAGTTTACAGTAATAAGATATTTTAGTAGGTTTAAATGCGATGCTTTTACCTGCTCAAACAACTGTAGGGCATCATCTTTTCGGGCATTAAAAAATGCATCTGCCACTTTTTCCAAAGCATTGGTCGTTTTTCCCATGGCAGAAATAATGATGAGTATTTTTTCACCCTCGTATGTTTTAATAATATCCCCGGTATTTTTAATTCTTTCTAGGGTATTAATACTGGCACCGCCAAATTTAAAAACCTTCATGCGTTGTGGGTTGATTGAGTAATTTGGGCTAATTTAGCCCATGTAAATTGTGTGCAAAAATCGGTAATCTTACCCAATAAACTAATTATTGATCTATTCAAAAAGATAATTATGAATATTAATCGCAGAATTCAGACGCTTGATGAATTTACCATTCAGCAAATGAGAGATTTTCCACATGCTACCGGTGAATTGTCTGGTTTATTAAGGGATTTAGGCCTGGCTGCAAAAAGAGTAAATGTAGAAGTCAATAAGGCCGGGTTAGTAGATATTTTAGGCGATGAGGGTAGTATAAATGTACAGGGTGAGGTTGTAAAAAAACTGGATGTGTATGCCAATAACCAATTTATGGGTGTATTACAACATGGTATCAGTTGCGCCGGAATAGGCAGCGAAGAGTTGGATGATATTGTTGTTTTTGATGACCCCGTTAGTAATAAAAGTAAATACGTTTGTCTTTTTGATCCCCTGGATGGCAGCAGTAATATAGATGTAAACGTGTCGATCGGTACCATTTTTAGTGTTTTCAGAAGGGTGAGTGAATTGGGCAAACCTGCAACCAAAGCAGATTTTTTGCAGCAGGGTAATAACCAGATTGCAGCCGGATATGTTATTTACGGCTCATCAACCATGTTTGTATATGCCACAAGGCGTGGTGTAAACGGGTTTACATTAGATCCATCAATTGGTGAATTTTCATTGAGTCACCCGGATATTAAATGTCCTGAATCAGGCAAAATGTATTCTGTAAATCATGGTAACTTTTTTCAGTATGAAGAAGGCATCAAACAATATATCACCGCCTGTCAGAAAAAAGACAAAACAAACGGTGGCCCTTATACGCAAAGGTATATTGGCAGTATGGTGGCAGATGTACATCGCAATTTAATAAAGGGCGGTATTTTTATGTATCCGGGCACAGTGGGTAAACCCAATGGTAAATTACGCTTGCTGTATGAATGTAATCCATTTGCCTTTATAGTTGAAAAGGCAGGCGGTTTGGCTACCACAGGCAAGATGCGTATACTGGATATTCAACCAACTGAATTGCACGAGCGCACCGCTTTTTTTATTGGCAGTAAGCTAATGATGGAGGAATTAGATACCTATATAAAAGGTACTTTAAAAGAACAGTGATGAAAAAAACAGTGATTACAGTTACTGATCTGGTTAAAAATTACGGTACATTCCGGGCAGTAAAAGGCATTTCATTTGATGTGCACGAAGGGGAGATTTTTGGATTGCTGGGCCCTAATGGTGCAGGTAAATCCACCACCCTGGAAATCATCGAAACCCTTCGACAAAAAACCAGCGGTAAAGTGATGGTTTGCGGAATGGATTTGGATGAAGACCCTGATCAGATTAAAAAAATTATTGGCGTACAATTACAAAGCTCTGGCTACTATCCGGGACTAACCCTACTCGAGCTGATTGAGCTTTTCAGTGGTTTATATAATGCAAAAGTAGATCCCTTGGCATTATTGAAAATGGTAAACCTAACCGACAAAGCAAAAAATAAATATAAAGAATTAAGTGGTGGCCAAAAACAACGCTTTTCCATTGCCACTACTTTAATTAACCAGCCCAAAATTATTTTTTTAGACGAACCTTCTACCGGCCTGGATCCGCAGGCCAGACGGAATTTGTGGGAACTGATTAAAGATATCCGGTCGCAGGGGACAACCGTAATTATTACAACACATTATATGGATGAAGCGGAGCAATTGTGCGACCGTATTGCCATTATTGATGAAGGCAAGATCATTTCGCTGGATAGCCCTGATAAAATGATCGATAACCTGATTAATGATGGGTTTGAACGTCCGAAACAGGTAAAAGCAGCCAATCTGGAAGATGTTTTCATACATTTAACAGGTAAGGAAATGCGGGATGATTAAAAAATTCGTTTATTTGCAGTCCGTTATTAATCGGAACATTTTTATAAAAAAAAATAAATTTTAATGAAAAAAGTATTACTCAGTTCAATTTTAATGTTATTTGTAACCATTGCTGTAAATGCACAGAATAATGCAAATACGCCTTCCAAAACCACCGTAAAAACAACGGTAAAAACAACGGTAAAAGCCCCTGTAACAACAGGCACCGCACCAAAGTTTAAAAATTTAATCGATAGCTTTAGTTATGCTGCAGGTTATAATGTGGCAACCAATATGCAGGCACAGGGTATTTTCGAATTAAATACCAACATGATGGCTATGGGCG
>CANKNL010000235.1 GCA_947483345.1 Chitinophagaceae bacterium
GACAAATTGATAAAGAGACCTATGGACTTACCCATCAGCACCTAAATGAGCAATTGCTTGAAATCAATAAAGAATTGAATAGCGGGAAAGTGACAATATCTAACCTCGATATTATGCTTTCAAAATCGCTTAAAATGCTTGAAAACATTAGCAAAATATGGGGTTCCCGTGATCTGGAGGGAAAAAGGCAATTGCATAAAATATTGTTTCCGGAAGGGATTTTTTATAATGCTCAAAAACACGATTATCTAACCAGAAAAGTTAACAAATTTATTGAGTTAACAACTTCTATTTCAATTAGTTGTGAGGAAAATAAAAACGGGAATTTTCAAAATTTTAATGAAAACTCCCGTCATGTATCGGGAAGCAGACTTGAACTGCCGACCTTCGGGTTATGAATCCGATGCTCTAACCAGCTGAGCTACCCCGACATCTTAATGCTGCTGTTTTAGGTTGTAAGCCAGTTAACGGGGTGCAAATATAGGCGATTTGATTAAAAATTTTGCAGCTAGGCATTAAGAAGTTGACCAATTCTTTCAGAAACCTTTGCTGCATTGGGTAACATGGCTTGCTCAAGTATAATATTCATAGGAACCGCCGGTAAATTAAGCGCCCCCAACACTTCCACCGGCGCATCTAAATACCTAAAACAGGCTTTTGATACCCGGCCAGCCAGGGCCTCTGCAAATGAATTATTCTGTTGCTCTTCAGTCAATATCAAACATTTTCCATGTTTTTTTACGGTTGCAAAAACAAGGGCTTCATCCAAAGGAAATAAAGTACGCAGATCAATGATTTCTATTTGTCCGGTAAAATTTTTAGCTGCTGCTTTTGCCCAATACACACCCATACCGTAAGTAATGATACAACAACTTGCTCCTTGATCTATCCTATTTTCATCTGCACTCAAAATAATATTTCCCTTGCCTAACGGTATCACATAATCCCTTGAAGGCTCTGCATTTTTTGATTCTTCGGTACCCGGCACCTTACTCCAGTACAACCCTTTATGCTCAAGCATAACTACCGGATTAGGATCAAGAAACGCTGCTTTTAATAACCCCTTCATATCTGCCGCATTACTGGGATAAACTATTTTAATGCCCTTAATAGTAAGTAAAGTACTTTCTACACAACCACTATGATACGGACCACCACCACCATATGCCCCAACAGGTACCCTTATTAAAGTTTGAACAGGGAATTTACCGCAGCTTAAATAACAGCTTTTAGAAATCTCTGTTACCAACTGGTTTAATCCCGGATAAATATAATCGCCAAACTGAACTTCTACTATTGGTTTTAAACCAACCGCACACATGCCTACTGTAGAGCCAATAATATAAGCTTCCTGTATGGCCGTGTTAAAAACACGATGGTCGCCAAACTGCTCGGCCAGTGTGGCCGCTTCTCTAAAAACACCGCCCAGCCTGCGACCAACATCCTGTCCGTATAAAAGCGATTCGGGATGATCTTCCATAATTTCCCTGATGGCAAACAATGCCGCATCAACCATCAATACTTTTTCCTTATTGGCAGGAGACCTTTCTCCGGCTTCTTCTGTTATAGGCGTTGGCGCAAAAACAAAATCACTAACAGTTAACGGATCGGGCTCCGGTGCCGCTACGGCACCCTGAAAATGATGAGCCACTTCATCGGCAGTTTCTTTTTCAATATTCAGTAACGTATCCTCAACGATACCAATCTCCAGTAAACGTTTCCGGAGTTTAGGCCCGGGATCATCCGCAAAATGTTTTGCCAGGTCTTCTGCGGTTCTGTAAAATTCTTTACGTACACCGCTGGTATGATGACCAAGCAATGGCACTCTGGCATGAACCAAAAACGGGTGCCTTTCTGTCCGCACTTCATCAATCACATTTTTCATCACCTCATAACACTGCTCAAAATCGCTGCCATCTATACTGATGCGTTTGATACCTTTAAAACCTTTTACCATTTCATTGGCATTGGTTGTACGGGCTTCATCGGATGTTACACTAATGCCCCAGCCATTATCCTGTACCAGATAAATAATGGGCAGCTGATGCAAGGCGGCAAACTGAAAAGCTTCACTCACTTCGCCTTCTGTTACTGAAGCATCACCCAAAGAACAGATCACTACCGGTAATATATTGTTCGTTGTTTGTTGTTCGTTAGCAGCAATTCGCTCAAGGAATTTTATCCCCTGTGCTATGCCGGTAGTAGGTATGGCCTGCATACCCGTTGCACTGCTTTGATGAATAATACCGGGCTTATCATCGCCCCTATAATTGGGATGCGAATAATATTCCCTTCCGCCCGTAAATATATCATTACCCTTTGCCAGTAACTGCAGCATTAATTCATAAGGCGAAAAACCAAGCCCCAGCAACATACTTTCATCCCGATAATAAGGACTCACATAATCGCAGGGTAATAATTGATATGCAGTGGCTAATTGAATGGCCTCGTGCCCACGACTGGTAGAATGTACATATTTACAAATTGCCCGGTTATCTTCATAGGTATCGGCCATGGCTTTGGCCGTACACATTAATTTGTAAGCACTTAATAAAATAGTTGTATCAATCATTTAATATCACATCAGCTTGTTTGCAAAAAAATATTTTAACCCCTGATCATAAAAGTATACATAAAAAAATCGCTGACTTGATTAATGCAGCGATACAAATTGGAATTTTACTATTAAACTATTTCACTTCCACACTAAACAGGTTTTGTTTGTCGATAAAGCCTTCTAAAATATCTCCGGTTACACATTCACCAACACCGGCAGGCGTACCTGTAAAAATGAGATCGCCAATATTCAATGAAAAATAACTGGAAATATTTTCAATGATCCTATCTATACTAAAAAGCATTTGTGAAGAATTGCCCTCCTGCACTTTTTCTTTATTTTTCAACAACGAAAAAGCAATACTCGTGCGGTTGAAGTCGGGTGTAAGTTCTATAAATTTCCCAACAACTGCCGAATTATCAAAGGCTTTTGCTTTTTCCCAAGGCAGTCCCTTCTTTTTTAATTCATCCTGTATATCACGTGCCGTGAAATCTATTCCAACGGTTACCGCATCATAATAATTAACCGCATGTTTTTGCTGAATATATTTACCATTTTTACAAACCCTTAAAACCAGTTCACATTCGTAATGCAGTTCGTTGGTGAATTCGGGATAATAAAAAGGCGTATGGCTCTGCAACAAGGCACTTTTAGGTTTCATAAATAGTACAGGCTCATCAGGTATATTATTACCCAGTTCCTTTATATGATCCGTATAATTTCGGCCAACACAAATAATCTTCATTACACGCTTTTTTAAGGTATTTCGGTTAGAGCACGAATATAGACAAATAGCTAAAAAAAAACAATTATTATGTTATAACCTAATTAGAAATGCTGTATTTAAGGCTTAATAGAAAGTTTATTATAAGCCGTCATGGTTTGCTCAATACCAACCGTTATAAAACTCTCCATAATGTCCAGGCATTTTTGAATCTTAAACAGTACCACAGGCTCTTCTGCCTTTAACCATTTACTTAACACAAAATTGGCCTGCATGCCCTTTGGGTAATCGTTGCCTATGCCAAACCGCAGCTTAGGATATTGGTCGGTTCCTAAAATTTGCTGAATGTCTTTTAACCCATTATGCCCGGCATCTGTACCTGCTGCCCGCAACCTGACCTTATCTAAGGGTAAAGCCAGATCATCCACAACTGTTAATGTATTTTCAAGCGGCACCTTTGTTTTATCCAACCAATACTTAAATGCCCGGCCACTTAAATTCATAAAGGTTGTAGGACAAATACAAACAATCTGTTTTCCCTTAAATTTCACTTCGGCAACATAAGCCAACCTGTCTACTTTAAAAATGCCGCCATGTTTTAAAACAAAAGCATTCATCACATCAAATCCTATATTATGTCGGGTATTGGCATACTCGGCACCGATATTTCCCAAACCAATAAATAGAAATTTAGACATGTATAGATTAAGTTAGGAGTTGGGAGTCAGGAGTCGGGAGTTAAAGTTCTCAAGTCTCTTAACACATAGCTCACATTATTGAATCAAGCATCTGCTGCAAATCTGCTTCTGTTTTTACCAGTACTTCCCTGGCCTTACTTCCCTGGCTTCCGCCAACTATGCCCGCTGCTTCCAATTGATCCATCAGCCTGCCGGCCCTGTTATACCCCAGTTTCATACGGCGTTGTAATAAAGAGGTACTACCCACCTGACTGGCAACAATTAACCGGGCCGCATCTTCAAAAAGTGAATCTTTTTCACTCAAATCAAAATCCTTACCCTCCATTTCCTTTTCATCAATATATTCGGGTAATAAAAATGCCTGAGGATATCCACGTTGCTGACCAATGAAGTCAACAATTTTATCAATTTCAGGTGTATCAACAAAAGCACATTGCAAACGAACAATATCACCGTTATAACTGATCAGCATATCGCCCTTACCTATCAACTGCTCGGCACCACCTGTATCCAATATCGTACGACTGTCGATTTTACTGCTCACTTTAAAGGCAATACGTGCCGGAAAATTGGCCTTTATGGTACCGGTAATAATATTTACCGATGGCCGTTGTGTGGCGATGATTAAATGAATACCTACTGCCCTGGCCAACTGCGCCAAACGGGCTATTGGCATTTCAATTTCTTTACCGGCGGTCATGATCAAATCGGCAAATTCATCTACCACTAAAACAATAAAGGGTAAATACTGATGACCTTTTTCGGGATTTAATTTACGGGTAAC
>CANKNL010000236.1 GCA_947483345.1 Chitinophagaceae bacterium
CTACAGGTTGAATGGCGTAAACCCATTATCCGCATTGCCGAAATGATTACGGTTATATCTACCATCATTGGCCCTGTATTTATTTTATTATGTGTGGGCAGGTTAGACAGGCTGCAACATCTTTTCATGTATCCCAGGCTTCAGTCGCCAATTATCTGGGACGTATTTGCTATCAGTACTTATTTTACCGGCAGTGTCATTTTCCTGTATCTTGCTTTAATAAAAGACTTTGCGATTTATCGGGATGCCAATTTAAATTGCGCCAAGTGGCAAAAGAAATTGTATAAAATATTAGCCATTGGTTATCGTGGTACCCATGGTCAAAAAAGGCATATCCGGATTTCTACAAACCTGATGGCTATAATGATCATTCCATTAGCCATTATTGTTCACTCTGTACTGTCCTGGATTTTTGGTATGACACTGAGGCCAGGCTGGCACAGTACCATCTTTGGTCCTTACTTTGTGTTGGCAGCTATTTATTCCGGTACAGGTGTACTGATCATGGCCATGTGGGTTTATCGAAAAATGTATAAACTCGAAAGTTATATCACCGACAAACACTTTATTTATCTTGGTTACATCATGATGGTGCTTGGCGCCGCCTATGGATACTTTACATTTTCTGAATACCTGACCGATTGGTTTGGTTCCGAAAAATGGAACAGTGAGGTTATTGAAAAATTATTCAATCCGGCAAAATACGGTTGGTGGTTCTTATTTGCCAATCTGGCTGGAATTTTATTTCCAATTGTTGTTGTGGCTATTCCTAAATTACGAACCCCGAATTTGATTTCAATTGCATCACTTTTTATGGTTGCAGCACTTTGGGTAAAAAGATACCTGATTATTGTACCTACACTTGAAACCCCATTATTACCAATGCAGGATACAAGAATGGAGTACGTGAAATACTCAGCTACATGGGTAGAGTGGGCACTTACTTTAGGCGGTATTGCCACATTCTTTTTGTTCTTTACGTTGCTGGCAAAATTTGTAACGATTATTCCTATATCCGAATTTGCCGGTAAGGATAACCCGGTTATTACTTCAGAGGAACCCGAATAATAAAACGACAATGACATTTGTTTAAAAAATAGTTTATGAAACAAGGTTTAAATACAAAAGCATTTAAAAAATACGTTCTGCAAGCAATGGTATCTGCTGGTCTATTACTGACGGTGTTGATCCCCGGGCGCTTATATGCACAGGCAGACAGTACAACAAAAGCCGAACCGGTTGCAACAGAAGAATCGTCATTAATATCTCCTTCGGTTGAATTGATCAGTATTCAGAAATGGGATAATACAATTGATCTGAATGCGGCATTGAAAGCAAAAGTAAATGGTACATTTATAAAATTGCCTTTATTAAAAGTGACTTTTTTACAGGTAAATGATGATGGCGAAACGGTATTTGGTTTTGCGATTACAGACCGTAATGGAAAAGCCCTGTTAAAAATAAAGGCTGATTCATTAAAAGCAAACAAAGAAGGCAAACTGACCTTTAAAGCTGTTTTTGCCGGAAATAAATCTATGGACCCGGCTGATGCGTCTGTATCAATAAAAAGAGCCCGCCTAGAAATTACACCTGTAAAAGGAGACTCACTGTTAAGTGTAACTGTTAAATTGATAGATTTGGGAACGGGAGCCGAAACCCCGGTACCAGAAACCGTTATCGGCTTATTTGTACACCGTTCATTCTTTCCATTAAAACTGGGAGAAGGTACTACTGACGCAAATGGCGAAGCCAGTATTGAAGTTCCCAATAAACTACCGGGTGATGCCAAGGGTAATATAACTCTGATGGCCAGACTGGAAGAAAATGAAATGTATGGTAACCTGGAAGCCAGTATTGTGCCACAGTGGGGTGTACCTGTTTCAGATAAAATACATGAGTTACCAAGAGCTCTATGGAGTGCCCATCCGCCGGTATGGATGATGGTCACTTTTATTGTATTGATGGGTACGGTGTGGGGCCATTATCTGGTTATTATTGTACAGTTGTTCCGTTTAAGAAAAGAAGAACCCGATCCTGATTCACCAACTGTTGAGTCCATTTACTAACCTTGCAATTTTTTTATTACTGTATATATAGTTTTAAAATAGCTGACTAAAATATTACCATGTAACAGTGGTAATATTTGCATTTTTCCAATCAAAAAAAAATACGATTATGGAAGATGAGAATAAGCAAAATGACAAGACCAGCCGAAAGGATTTCCTTCGTAAAAGTTTATTAACAGGAAGTGTTTTTGCTGCCGGTGCTATCGGACTTAATGCACTTAGTTCCTGCGAAAAAAAGCCGGGCGAAAAAGTGAAAATGCTTACTGCCGATGGCAAAATGGTAGAAGTGGATTCTAATTATATAAACAACACGCCTTCCTGTTGCGCTGCGCCCTCCAGCGAATCCCGGCAAGGTATCCCTGGCAAAAAGTATGTGATGGTGATCGATCTGTCCCGTTGCAAACATGCCCTCAAATGCCAGGACTCCTGTCAAAAATACCATCACCTCTCCGGTATGAATGTTTGGTTAAAAGTGTTTAAAATGCAGGATGCAGAAAACACAGCACCTTACTGGATGCCCAAACCATGTATGCATTGCGATAAGCCTCCATGTGTAAAAGTTTGTCCTGTTAGTGCTACTTATAAAAGAGAGGATGGCATTGTATTGGTAGACAATGAACGCTGCATCGGTTGCCGATTCTGTATGGCTGCATGTCCTTACTCCACACGCTCATTCAATTGGGAAGAGCCTCAATTTTTACATGAATCCAAGGGGATGGCATACTCACCTGAAACCGGATTCCCTCAAAAAAAAGGAACAGTAGAAAAATGCGATTTCTGTCCGGATATGCTTAAACAGGGGAAACTGCCGCATTGTGTCACAGCTTGTCCTAATGGTGTTTTTTATATGGGCGATTTTAATGAAGATACCGTTTCCAATGGATCTGAAACAGTACGTTTCAGCCAGTTAATGAAAGATAAAGGCGGATTTCGTCTTAATGAAATTCTGGGTACCGAACCCAGTGTATATTATCTGCCCGCTGCTAATCGGTTATTTCCTTTTATAGATGTTGAGATTGGGAAAGGCAAAATGGAAAAGGGAGAATAATTTTTTAAAAGAGTGAGTAACTAAATATTTTATTACTTTAAAATTTTTGGATAATCCTATTAACTAACAATTATTTGACCACAGCATGGAAGAGATAAAAAAGGAAATAAAGGAAAAAGAGGCCATTCAAATGTTGCATGAATATAATGATGACCTGCTACCAAAAAAATTCGGCATTATTGGCAAAACCTGGACCATACTGCTTTGTATTGTCTTCCTCACCGGCGTGTATTGTTATATCAATCAACTTAGAAATGGG
The DNA here is from genome assembly GCA_947483345.1 of Chitinophagaceae bacterium. GTDB lineage: Bacteria > Bacteroidota > Bacteroidia > Chitinophagales > Chitinophagaceae > Ferruginibacter. The sequence goes on from CANKNL010000236.1 coordinate 3,374, forward strand.
TTGGTAATAACCGGTATGCGTGATTTTGTTTTTTGGGGCATCTATATTTCCAATTTTGTGTTTTTTGTTGCCATCAGCCTGGTAGGCTCATTGATGACCGCCGTACTTTATCTTTTAAAAATTTCCTGGCGGGCACCGCTCACGAGGCTTTCCGAAATTATTGCTGTGGCGGCTATTATATTTGCCGGATTAATCATCATTGTGGATATGGGGCGACCCGACAGGATGATGAATATGATTCTGCATGGCAGAATTCAATCACCCATTATCTGGGATGTGATGGTGGTATCAACCTACATGACGTTGAGTATTTTACTGTTGTATTTTCCGCTTCTTCCCAGTATATCTTTCTGCAGAGATCACATGAAAGGCATACCTAAATGGCAGAAATGGATGTATCGGGTACTATCATTAGGATGGAAAAACAGCCCTGAACAATATAAAATTGTTAAAAAAGCGATCACTATTTTATCTGTCATGATTATCCCTGTTGCACTGTGCATACATACAGTAACATCCTGGTTGTTTGCAAGTACCTACCGGCCCGGTTGGGACAGTACAAATTTTGGTGCCTACTTTGTATCAGGTGCATTTTTGGTGGGTTCGGGCGGTGTAGTTGCGGGTATGTATCTGCTAAGAAGATTCAATACGTCGTATGATAAATACCTCACTAACGACCACTTCGACAGGATGGGTAAACTACTGGTTTTGCTGGCCATGGTATATGCCTATTTCTCCATAAATGAATATCTTATTCCGGCATATAAAATGAAAGGCGAAGAAGCCTCTCATCTTAATGAGTTGTTCACCGGTTATTATGCTCCATTATTCTGGTCAGTTCAGTTTTTTGGAATGGTACTTCCCATTTTGGTACTCTTGTTTAAAAAAGGTAGAAAACCATTACCCATGTTTATTATGGCGGTTTTTGTTATTGTAGGCGCCTGGTTCAAAAGGTATCTCATTGTAATTCCAACCATGTCGTTTCTGCCGGTTCAGGAAATTCCGGAAGCCTGGAAACACTATTCGCCAACTTTTCAGGAATGGGCCATTACTGGCGGTTCGCTGGCAGGCGCCTTGCTGATCATAACCATTTTTGTTCGTTATTTTCCAATCATTTCAGTTTGGGAAATAGCAGAAGAAAAAGGAATCTCTGAAGATATTATTTATAAACATTTACACGAAAGCAATGAAAAATGATCTGATATCTCATCAAGCAGTTAATGGTTACCGGTATACTTATTTCATATTATTTGTGATAAGTGCTTTTTTACTTTTCAGTCATGCTGGTACCGCTCAGGATAAAAAGGAACCACCTGCTAAAATCGGCTTTATAATGAAGTTGAGTCCTATATCATCCAATGGTAATAGGAGTGTGAAACTAAGAC
>CANKNL010000237.1 GCA_947483345.1 Chitinophagaceae bacterium
ACCGAAGATATTGCCAATGTTTGTTTGTTTCTGGCCTGTGATATGGGAAACTATATTACCGGTCAGGTGATCAGCGCCTGTGGAGGATTAAATATATAACATGAAGCCTTTTGATAAAATATTAAAAGATAACAAAGCCTGGGCAGCCCAGATGGTTGCTTCAGATCCGGATTATTTTAAAAGGCTTGCCGAGATACAAAATCCCGAAGTTTTGTGGATAGGTTGCAGCGATAGCCGTGTCCCAGCCAACACCATTACCGGAACAGAACCAGGTGAAATATTCGTACACCGTAATATTGCCAATATGGTGGTACATACCGACCTGAACCTGCTGAGTGTATTGGAATATGCCGTGAATGTGCTTAAGGTTAAACATATAATTGTTTGTGGGCATTATGGATGCGGGGGAGTAAAAGCGGCCATGAACAGGCACAGTATAGGCATCATCAACAAATGGATACGCAATATCAAAGATGTTTACCGGATTCACCGAGATGAGCTGGAAAGTATAACAGATGAAGAATCCCGGACAAACAAACTTGTTGAACTGAATGTACAGGAACAGGTAATGAATCTTGCAAAAACCTCAATTGTGCAAACAGCCTGGAAACATGATCACCGGCCCTACTTGCATGGCTGGGTGTATGGTTTACAGGATGGGATCATTAAGCAGGTTTCTGATATTGCACCCGGATCTCATTTTGATGAACTTTATGAATTTGACAACCTGTAATGGATTTTTCCTTAATGATTCTCTGTCCATCCGAATTGCTGATGAATAATATTTTGTTTTTCGGTTTTTATATATTTCAAAAAAGCTTCTGCAGCCGGTGAAAATCTTTTGTTCTTAAGCCATATCAAACTCCAGACTGATTTTATAGGAAACCCTTTTACCGGTATGATCTGTAACTGGCCTTTACTTAGTTCATTCTTAATTCCAATCAAAGGCATAATGGAATATCCCATTCCTGCAATCACCGCCTGCTTTACAGCTTCGTTGGATGTAAGCTCCATTTTCTTCTTAACCGGCAGTTTGTTGCGGTTTATGAATTGTTCCATAACCAGCCTTGTTCCCGAGCCGTTCTCCCGATAAATCAAAGAAATGTTTTCAAATATTTTTTTGTCGTACTGTTTTTCTTTAAAAATATTTTCTTTATTGCCAACCAGGTATAATTTATTTTCAACCAGATCAAGCTTATTCAGTTTTATCTTTGCAGGCAACACCGACACCAACGAAAAGTCAACTTCATTTTTTTCAAGGTTTTCTATTACTTTGGATTTATTGGTCACATCAAGAACCAGTTCAACTCCTTCATTTTTTTTTAAAAATCCCGTCAGAAAATAAGGAATTACATATTGCCCGGTTGATACTGCTGATATTTTCAACCGGCCTGCAAGCTTTCCCCTAAATTCAAGTGTACGGTAATTGATTGCATGCACTTCGGCCAGTATCTTTTCAGCAGCAACGGCTATTTCTTTCCCAAAATCAGTAATAAACATTTTTCTTCCTACAATTTCAGTAAGCGATATATCAAACTGGTGCTGAAAATTTTTTAGCTGTATGGATACGGCCGGCTGGGTTAAATGCAGTTCTTCTGCTGCTTTAGTTACGCTTAATGTTTGTGTTACTTTCAGAAAGATCTGCAACTGGTTAATGGTATAGTTCATAAAAATAATTTATGCTAATTATCACGAAGTTAAATGATTATTTATGGTTAGTATTCCCCAGTTTTGCAATTCAAAAAATGAAATACATGAAACACAGGATTACTAAAACTACCGTTCTGTTCTTTTTGATTTTGATACAGGTTGCCTGCAATTCCGGGGTAAAAGAGGAACCTGCGCCACAGCCTCAAACCAAACCGGTACAAATTGTATTAACGCCTCAAGAAAGGGCAAAGCTTACACCTGATGAAATACTTGAACAGCTTAAAGCAGGTAATGAGCGTTTCAGAAATAATAATTCAACACAAAGAGACCACTCCGCTCAAATAAGAAATTCAGCCGTTGGCCAGTACCCTAAAGCTTTTGTATTAAGCTGCATAGACAGCCGGGTTCCCGTAGAAGATGTATTTGACCAGGGTCTGGGCGATGTGTTTGTTGGCCGGGTGGCTGGTAATTTTGTAAATGAAGACCTGTTGGGAAGTATGGAATTTGCATGTAAAGTAACAGGCGCTAAATTAATTTTAGTAATGGGCCATCAACATTGTGGCGCCATTAAAGGGGCAATTGATCATGTTAAACTGGGTAACCTCACCAATTTGTTAACTAAAATAAATCCTGCTGTTACCATGAGTCGGGATTTTACAGGAGAAAAAAAATCTGCTAATGAAGCTTATGTCAGACTTGTTTCGCAGAATAATGTAAAAAACACCATCAATAATATCAGGTTAAAAAGCCCTGTACTCAGGGAAATGGAAGCCAAAGGAGAAATAAAGATCAAAGGCACATTTTATACCCTTACTAAAGGAGAATTAATTTTTTTAGACGACCTTCAAACCGCCAAAAAATAACTGTAATATGGATTTTCAAATTTTAATTTCCAATCTCACAAACCCAACATTACTTTTCTTTATTTTGGGTATCGTGGCAACTACTGTTAAAAGTGATCTTGAAATACCGGCTTCATCCAGCAAGTTTATTTCGCTTTATCTTCTTTTCTCTATTGGCTTTAAGGGCGGTCAGGAATTAGCGAACAGTGGTTTCACCAGTGAAATAACCTATTCTTTACTGTTTGGATTGTTGCTGGCATCATTAATTCCCCTGTATACTTTCTTTATCTTAAAAAGAAAACTAAGCATCAGCGATGCAGGTGCTGTTGCTGCGGCCTATGGATCGGTTAGTGCGGTAACTTTTGTTGCAGCTGCTTCATTTCTGGAAGCGCAAAAAATTACATTTGGTGGTCATATGGTGGCTGTAATGGCACTGATGGAATCACCGGCAATTATTGTAGGTGTAATTTTGATGATGAAATATGATAAAAGTCCGGACAACAAAACGAACCTAAAATCTGTAATTCAACATTCATTCACAAACGGAAGTGTATTAATGATTTTGGGTAGCCTTGTTATTGGTCTGATAGCAGATACAAAACAGGCAGAAGGTATCAGACCTTTTACTACCGATATTTTTAAAGGGTTCCTGGCTATATTTTTACTTGAAATGGGAATGGTAACAGCCAAAAGATTTTCAGCATTTAGAAAATACGGGCTCTTTGTTTCTTTATTTGCCTTACTGATTCCGGCATTGAATGGCTGTGTGGTTGCATATGCAAGCCAGTTTATAACGCATGATCTGGGGAACCGTTTTGTTTTTGCCATCCTTGCATCAAGCGCTTCTTATATTGCAGTACCGGCAGCTATGCGGTTAGCGGCCCCCAAAGCAGATCCCGGATTGTATATTCCAATGGCGCTGGGTGTTACTTTCCCTTTTAATATAACCGTTGGAATGCCCCTTTACTTAGCGATTATCAATTACTTTTAGTTTTCGTTGTTTGCTAAGTATACATTTTCATTAAGTAAAATTGTCGAAAATAATGAAACGGTTATTTTGCCTTAAATTTTTCAATAGCTCTTCGGGTAAACTCACTTAATACCAGTTTTCCGCTAATAGCCGCCCGTTCTTTCAACAGCTCATCCCAGTGCGCTGTTCCCTTCCAGAATATTTTTTTCATCTCGGCCATAGCAACCGGGCTGGAATGTGCCAGTGTATTTGCCAAATTATAAACCGCTTCATCCATATTTTCAATACTATCGTGTAGTTCTGCAAAAAGCCCTTTGCGTTTTGCCCAGTCGCTGCTGCGCCAGCTTGTTGCATCAATAGATAAAGCGCTGAATGCTGCTGTACCAATTTTCCGTTCTACTGCCGGGCCAACCACAAATGGACCAATGCCAACTGCCAGTTCACTTAATTTAACTTCAGCCTTGTTAGTAGCAATGGCATAGTCAACTGCCGCAGCCAAACCAACTCCGCCACCAACACATTTACCCTGTATGCGGCCAATTATAAATTTGGGGCATGTACGCATGGCATTAATCACATGGGCAAAGCCACTGAAAAACTTCAATCCTTCTTTTTCATCCTTTATGACCACCAATTCATCAAAACTGGCACCACTGCAAAATGTTTTTTCACCGGCACTTTTTAAAATGATCACACGGGTGTCATCGTGTGTGCCTGCAAAATGAATTTCACGGGCAAGCTCTTCTAAAATTCTTCCCGGTAAGCTATTGCTTTGCGGATGAAAGAACTCAATGGTGTTTATACCGTGTTCAATGTGGCTTTTTACATATGCTTCTGTGCTCATAAACTGTTTTTTATAATGCCCTTATAAAATTTATTGTTCTTTTTTCGCAACCATGGTTAATATGGTTGCCACACCGGTAATCTCATCCGTTTCATCAATCATCTCAACCAGCCACTTTACAATACCCTTATCAATATCATCACCACGTTTAAAATCTTCGGGGTTTTCAATAACCCGTTTATCATTCAACAGTTTTTGTTTACAGGTAAACCTGATATGAATCTCACTGCCCGGATAAACGGGCTTTGTAAAACGTAATTCGTCGATACCATAATTTAATAGTACCGGATTCTTTTCGTAACTGTCAACAAACAATCCAGCCGCTATGCTCATAATAAAATAACCATGCGCCACCTGTTGTTCAAACATGGTGCCTTCAAAATCGGTTGTTTTAATGTGGGCATAAAAATGATCCCCACTCAAATC
>CANKNL010000238.1 GCA_947483345.1 Chitinophagaceae bacterium
TAAAGCAATTGCAGGAAACAACAGAAAAAGACAATCAACAAATAAAAGCCCTGCAGGAAAAAATATCGATTTTAAAAGCTGCTGCCGGTAAAATGAACGAAACAGATAAAAAAGCTTTTGAAAAAAACATCAGTCAGTATATTCGTGAAATTGATAAATGTATTGGCCTATTAAGTGAATAATCATGGCAGAACTCATCCCCGTAAATATTGTAATTGGCGACCGTACCTATCGCATTAAAACCAGTCCAGCTGATGAAGAAGCCATACGCCGCACACTAAAAACCATCAACGAAAAAATTGTAGAATTTAAAACCCAGTTTGCCGGCAAGGATATGCAGGACTATATTGCCATGGTGATGATCTGGCATGCCACACAAACTAGTGCTGAAACCAATCCCGGCTTAGAACAAGAAATGTCTGATGCATTGCTGAAAATTGAGCAGCAACTGGATAAGGTGAAATAACAATATCATCCTGCCATTCTAAACGCATAACAGCCCCCTTAACAATATTCTCCAAACAAATTACCTATCTTCGTAGGCTAAACATCTCATTTAGCTTATATATGGATAAAGGGGAGTTAGTTATGATTTTGAACCGATTTAAAACTGAAACAATCAATGGAACCGATAATACTATACATTATCATTGGTGCAGCAGCACTGATATTGGGCATCATACTGGGTAAACTGGTTTTTGCCAAAAACACACAAAAACAAATAGCAGATTCAGAGCAACAGGCTCAAAAGATCATTGCCGATGGCCAGTTACAGGCCGAAAACCTGAAGAAAGAAAAACTGCTTGAAGCCAAGGAAAAATTTGTTCAACTCAAGGCCGACCATGAGCGTGATGTGATGCAGCGTAACCAAAAACTGGTTGACAGCGAAAACCGCATTAAACAAAAAGAGCAATCCCTTAATCAAAAAGACCAGAATCTGGAAAAGCAGATCAAGGACAATGAGGTTATTAAGGAAAACCTTAACCGCCAAACCGAGATCGTCAATAACAAACGCACTGAACTGGAAAAACACCAGGAAGAACATATTCGTCGCCTCGAAAAAGTGGCCGGCCTGAGCGCAGAAGATGCCAAAGCACAGTTAATTGAAAGCTTAAAACAGGAGGCCTATACCAAAGCATTGGTTATTCAGCAGGAAATTATTGAAGATGCTAAATTAAAAGCAACCAAAGAAGCCCGTAAAATTGTTATTCAAACCATTCAGCGTACAGCTGCTGAAGCTGCTATTGAAAACGCCATCACAGTCTTTAACCTGGAAAGTGATGAAATAAAAGGTTCAATCATTGGTCGTGAGGGCCGTAACATACGTGCCATAGAAGCCGCTACAGGTGTTGATCTGATCGTTGATGATACACCCGAAGCGATTGTACTTTCTTCTTTTGATCCTTTGCGCAGGGAAATTGCCCGTTTATCGTTGCAGCGCCTGGTTGCCGATGGACGTATTCACCCGGCTCGTATTGAAGAAGTGGTGGAAAAGACCAAAAAACAAATTGACGACCAGGTGATGGAAATAGGTGAACGCACCGCTATGGAACTCGGTGTTCATGGGCTTCACAAAGAACTGATCAGAATGGTTGGCAGGATGCGTTTCCGCTCATCTTACGGACAAAACCTGTTAATGCACAGCCGTGAAACGGCTAATCTTTGTGCCATCATGGCTTCTGAGCTGGGCATGAATGCTAAACTGGCCAAAAGAGCCGGTCTGCTGCATGATATTGGTAAAGTACCGGATGAAGAAACAGAATTAAGTCATGCCTTGTTAGGTGCCAAGCTGGCCGAAAAATACGGCGAAAATCCGGCAGTAGTTAATGCCATTGGTGCTCACCACGATGAAATGGAAATGCAATATGTGATCTCGCCTATCATTCAGGCCTGTGATGCCATTAGCGGCGCCAGACCAGGTGCAAGGCGTGAGATCATGCAACAATACATTCAGCGTATTAAAGATCTGGAAAACCTGGCTATGGCCTATACCGGCGTTGAAAAAGCATACGCCATACAGGCCGGCAGGGAGTTAAGGGTAATTGTAGAAGCCGATAAGGTTACCGATGGCGACAGTGATAAACTGAGTTTTGAAATTGCGCAAAAAATACAAACCGAAATGACTTTTCCGGGACAGATCAAGGTAACGGTTATTAGAGAAAAAAGATCGGTGAATGTAGCGAGATAAGTAAGTATTAAGTATAAAGTATTGAGTATATAAAAAAGGAGCAAACTTCTGGAAGTTTGCTCCTTTTTTGGTAACAGGCGCAGATTCGCTGATTGAATTTCATTGGCGACGCTCCGTTCAAATGCATATCTTTGGTTAGCTTTATTTATGTTTTATGATGATTTAGGCTGCATTTGAAAAATATTTCTGTCTGAACACAAAAAAACTCATACCTCCTAACTCATAACTCATAACTTTCCCCTACCTTTGCCGTCCGTAAAAAAATCATACTAATATGAACGCAGTAGCATTTGTTCATGAACAACTGGACACAAAAGGAAAAGCAAAACTTCCAAATTTTAAAGCAGGCGACAATGTCACTGTTAACTATAAAATTGTAGAGGGAACCAAAGAGCGTATTCAAAGCTTTAAAGGTGATGTCATTAAACGTCAGGGTACTGGTGCAACGGCATCATTTACTGTACGCAAAATGAGCGATGGTGTAGGCGTTGAACGTTTATTCCCTGTTTTTTCTCCTAACATCGAAAGCATTGTCTTGCATAAAGTAGGTAAGGTTAACCGTGCCAAATTATACTACCTGCGCGACAGAAGTGGAAAAAGTGCCCGCATCAGTGAAAAAAGAAGAGCAGTGGCTAAAAAATAAGTTATTATTATATAATATGAAAGAGCGAAAATTAAATTTTCGCTCTTTTTTTGATTTTTCCCTAAATTGGTATTATTATTGCAGCATTATTTTACAAAACATTATCCTTCGACAAAACTTTACCCCCGATTATTTAGTAATATATAAAACCTCAACCATGAGAAGGATTGTTCTTTCATTAATTGTATTATTTACTCTTGCTTTTTTAGTTTCCTGTGCACGGGGCATTTCGCCCGAGCAGGCTGCCAATGGCAAAGCCAGGTGTGGTAAAACTTATATCCGTTAAATTTATTATTTACATTTTTTTTGTGGCTGTTAATTAACGGTTAATCTGGTTATATAAAATTACCCGGTTAGTCAATAATTGATATATCTTTACACTCTAAATCAAGATTATTATGTTATCTATTTTAAGCAATGTGCTTTTATTTTCAATGCCGGGTGGCAGCGAGTGGATCCTTATTATTATTGTAGTTTTATTGATGTTTGGCGGCAAAAAAATACCTGAGCTGATGCGGGGTGTTGGCCGTGGTATGCGTGAATTTACCGACGCCAAAAACAATGTAAAGAGTGAGATTGAAGAAGGCATGAAGGAAAAAGAAACCAAATAAAAAATATACCAGGAATAATTTATTCCGTCTCTCGGCTGAAGTGCCCCCTTAAAGATGGGGAACACTTCAGCCGGTTTTTTATAAGCCCGGTCAGTATTTAAAATATATATTTATACCTTTTCTGTTTTACATGATAAAACAAAGTTTACCCATTACTACCGGTTTGTTAAGTTAAATATGTTTTTGAGTTATGCGCAAAGTTGATTACAAAACTATCAGGCAGTATCACCGCGATTTATCGGATGATAAAATAAATTGTGTTGATACGGTTCAATTTTATCTGAAGCAGATTGAAGCACATAAAAAGTTAAATGCCTTTACCGACGTATTTAGTGTTGAGGCTTTGGAACAGGCCAAACATTTAGATGAGAAAAGGATACAAGGCAAACCACTGAAAAAACTTCATGGCATAGTGATTGCCATTAAAGATGTAATCTGTTATAAAGATCATACCGTAACGGCAGCTTCAAAAATTTTAACAGGTTTTAAAAGTTTATATTCAGCAACTGCTGTTCAGCGTTTACTCGATGAAGAAGCGATCATCATTGGTTCGTGCAACTGTGATGAATTTGCCATGGGTAGTTCCAATGAGAATTCGGTATATGGTCCGGTTTTAAATGCACAGGATCTCACAAAGGTTCCCGGCGGATCGTCGGGCGGGAGTGCAGTAGCCGTGCAGGCAGGCATGTGTATGGCCAGTTTGGGCAGTGATACGGGCGGCTCGGTAAGGCAACCCGCAGATTTTTGTGGTATCATTGGCCTGAAGCCTACCTACGGCCGTATCTCACGTTATGGGTTAATTGCTTATGCCTCATCTTTTGATCAGATCGGGATTTTTGGAAATACAGTGGATGATCTTTCATTGTTACTGGAAGTGATGAGTGGGGCGGATGAGTTTGACAGTACGGCCATGCAGTGGGCAGTGGGCAGTGAGCAGTGGGCAGTGGGCAATGGGCTATTTCAGCATTCAGCAAAAAAATATAAAATCGCCTATTTTAAAGAAGCGCTTCATCACCCTTCTCTTGATAAAGAAATTAAAGACAAAATTTTAACCCTCATTGAAGACTTAAAACTAAAAGGGCATACCGTTACCGAAATTGATTTTGAATTACTGGAATATGTAGTACCGGCCTATTATGTTTTAACCACTGCCGAAGCCAGCAGTAATTTAAACAGGTATGATGGAATTCGTTTTGGCCATCAAACCAGGAGCCCAATAAAA
>CANKNL010000239.1 GCA_947483345.1 Chitinophagaceae bacterium
CTGGGAGAGACGTTGCTAAGAAAAGAAAATGTACCGTAAAGTACTAAAAACGGTTGAAAAAAAATAGCCGGAAAGCCGGTAAGACGGGAATTAATAAAACGCCTTCCCGACTTCCCGGCAAAAAAGAAGTTACCAGATCTTCAATATTAAATTTCGCAGAAATAACGCAACGTCCAGAGCCAACACACAAGTTCTGGGAGAGACGTTGCTAAGAAAAAGATGACTATTTATTTAATCAATATTTTAATTTGGAGAGCTATTTAATTTATTTCGAATGCCGGCATCACAAATAATATTTACCATTGTAACAATCCTGTCTTATACAGTGTATTCACCGGCTTATTATCCCAAAACAATTCAAAGTCGTCCAGTCCTGCATTTTCATAATCGGCTTTTACTTCCTGCCGGGTTAATGTTTTTTGGTTTGACAGGGATAGTTGTTCTAGGATTTTAGTCAACCAATCTCCCTGCTCCTTATCCACTTTAATATTGATTGTTTCTTTTTTTGTCTCAAAGCTCAGCGATAATAAAGCCCACTGGTTACCTTTTTTACTTTTGATGAGGGTTTCTGTTTTAGGTTGGGTACCCAAAAAAACAATTTTTGTATTACCGTTTACTTGAAGGATTTCAACTTCATCAATCGCTTTAATGATATAATCGGGTGTAATGGATGTTTTGGGCACTTTATGTTCAAACCATTTTTGCAACGGATAATCAAAACAGGCTCCATGCATGTAATTGAGTAAAGATTTTTTTAATCCAAAGCTAAAACTTTCATGATCGGCACCCGAGGGGTCGATGTGTTGAATGTCATTATTGGCAAATGTGCCTATACGGTCTGATACTTTTTGTACACCGAATTTCTCCGGATGCAGCCCAACCGGGCTGTGCGCCGTCATGGTAAACAGATGCCAGAAAGCCGATTGTAAAACACCGGCTTCAAAAAGCTGACGCACCATTTCCAATGAGTCAATGGTTTCCTGTGCCGTTTGCGTGGGGAAGCCGTACATTAAATAAGCATGTACCATAATGCCGGCTTCGGTAAAATGTTTATTTACTTGGGCAACCTGTGCAACGGTTATCCCTTTTTGTATCAGTGCCAGCAAACGATCCGATGCCACTTCAAGTCCGCCGGAAACGGCAATACAGCCCGATGCTTTTAATAACAAACACAGATCGCGGGTAAAACTTTTTTCAAATCTTATGTTTGCCCACCAACTAACAACAAGTTTTCTTCTGATGATCTCCAGCGCCAGTGCCCGCATTAATGCCGGAGGTGCAGCTTCATCCACAAAGTGAAAACCATTCTGCCCGGTTTGTGTAATCATCGCTTCCATACGGTCGCAAAGTAATGATGCAGCGATTGGCTCATAATTTTTTATATAGTCTAAACTAATATCGCAGAAAGTGCATTTGCCCCAGTAACAGCCATGCGCCATGGTGAGTTTGTTCCATCGGCCATCACTCCATAAACTGTGCATGGGATTGATCACTTCAAGGGCCGAGATATATTGGTCTAAATAAAAATCACTGTAATCGGGTGTGCCTACCTGGCCCTGTTTGTAATCGGTGCAGGCTGTATTGTTGATATAAGTTACTTTGCCATCAACCAGTGTAAAAGTCCGTTTTAATTCGTCAATAGTTTTTGTGTCAGTAATATGCTGCCATAAAATTTCAACCGGAGCTTCGCCATCATCCAGTGTGATATAATCGAAAAATTCAAATACCCGGGGGTCGGATAATGCGCGTAATTCAGTATTGGCGAAACCGCCGCCCATGGCTACTTTAACGGCTGGGTAATGTTTTTTTATCCATTGCCCGCAACGCAACGATGTATATAAATTGCCGGGAAAAGGAACAGAGATGGCCACCAGTTTTGGTTGTACGGCCTGCATCTTTTTTTCTAAAATAGCAATCAATATGTTATCGAGATAAGTATATGCTTTCTGCAGTTCACTATACAATTCATCAAAACTGTTGGCCGATCTGGCCAGCCTTTCGGCATATCGACTAAAACCAAAATGTTCATCAACAGTGTCTTTGATGAGGTCGGATAAATCTTCTAGATACATGGTAGCCAAATGCTTGGCTTTATCTTGCGTACCCATGCTGCCGAAGGCCCATTTCAAATCATCCAGTTGAGCAAAGCGTTCTGCCTCGGGTAAAAAATCGCGTTTACAAATGAGGTGTGCGAGGGTAGGGCTTTTACCCTGCAAAAATAACATCACGGCATCGATGGTATTTATATAATCTTGCTGCAAGCCGATTATTCTTGAAGTATTTACACTGTGTTCTTTTTGTTGCGCATTTATGGCTGTAAATAAACGCTGTAATCCGGTTTTAGAAAATAAGACCACGGTCACTTCAATGCCCAGATCGGCCTGATAAGATTTTATATTTTTTGTATTGAGAAATCCTTTCAGGTATGCTGTTGCCGGGTAGGGCGTGTTAAGTTGCGTAAACGGCGGCGTGATTAAAAATACTTGTGCACTCAAATCGGGTTGTTTATGAGCAAAAATATTCTTTTTATTTCCGTTGGGCATATTTTTTGCCAATGTTTACATGAGGCAGGAATAAAAAATGTAATTTTCCGGGGGCTCATATCATTGTAGCCAGATTTTTTAGCATATGCTATACCAAAGCCTTTGTAGCAAAATATACTTCTGTAAATTGCAGCATGACTCCTGAAAGAAACGAACGCCTGACTGCCGTTTTAAACAAACGCCAACCTGATCTGACTGTTTTGCTGGAAAATGTTTTTGATCCACACAATATATCTGCAGTCATGCGCACCTGTGATGCTGTGGGTATGCAGGATATTTATATTTTGAATTCCAAAATTCCACCGCATAAAAAATGGGGAGCCAAAAGTTCATCCAGTGCAGCCAAATGGCTCACTGTTCATCAATTTACCGATGCCAATGCGTGTTTTGCAGAACTGCGGAAGCATTACAAAAAAATATACACCACGCATTTAAGCACCGATGCTGTGGGGCTGCACGAACTGAATTTAACCGAACCTGTTTGTCTTGTTTTTGGCAACGAACACAGTGGTGTTAGTGAAGAGATCATTGCCATGGCCGATGGAAATTTTATCATACCGCAGGTCGGTATTATTAAATCCCTCAATATCTCTGTGGCCTGTGCGGTTAGTTTATATGAGGCATTCCGTCAAAAGAACAATGCCGGGCATTACGATCAGGTGAAACTGGAAGGTGAAAAACTCATATCCCTACGCAATGAATGGGGGTTTTTACCTCACCCCAACCCCTCTCCTTCAGAAGAGGGGTTGGGGTGAGGTATTCTCCTTCATTTCCAATAACTTTATTATCCAAAACAAATTGTATGAATAAATTATTCCTTTCTTTTTTAATGTTCACCTGCCTCGGCATTTCTGCCCAAACCAAAAAGCCATTAGACCACTCCGTTTATGATGGATGGAAAAGCCTTGGCGAAAGGTTGATCAGCGATGATGGCCAGTATGCGGTGTATACCATAAATCCACAGGAAGGAGATGGGGATTTGATCATTCAACAACTTTCGACTTTAGAGAAAAGAGTGATCGCCCGTGGCTATGGTGCAGTAATCACCAAAGACAGCCGCTTTGTGGTGTTTAAAATAAAACCAATCTTCCAGGAAACCCGGCAGGCAAAAATAAAAAAGAAAAAAGCCGATGACATGACCAAAGATTCAATCGGCATTATTGAATTGGGTAAAGAGGGTATTGTAAAATTTGCCCGGGTAAAAGGATTTAAAACTCCGGAAAAAGGTTTTGGTTTTGTGGCTTATCAAATGGAGAAGGCATTGCCGGATACTACAAAAAAAACAAAAAAGGCACCCGTTGTAGATTCGGCCAAAATGAATATTGACATGCTGGTAAAACTGGCAGACTCTGTTATTCGTAAATCAATGGAATCGGTAAATGCGGCAAATCTTACCAAAGCAGAAATGATTGGTGCAGCCAATAAAGCAGTTAAAGAAATTATTAAAAAAGGAAAAGATGAAATGATTGGTGAAGAAAATATTTTGATTGATGCCGAAGGTGATGAGGCATCAGGTGCCGGTGCTGCAGCAGAAGGAACCGATTTGGTTTTGCGCCGGATGAGCGACGGCAAAGAAAAAACATTTAAACTGGTAAGTGATTATGTGTTTGATAAAAAAGGAACCAGGCTTGCTTTAAAAACCACTAAAAATGCCAAAGACAGCAACAGCATTGCATTTGTACTATTATACAACCTGGAGTCGGAAAAAACCGATACCCTCATGCGCAACTTGAATGAAGGCAAAAACTTCAGTTTTGATGAAGCGGGAGCACAACTGGCATTTGTTGCCGAAAGAGACAGCAGTACTAAAGCCCTGCAGAAATTTTATAAGCTTTGGTACTATTCGATCGGGCAGGATAGTGCAAAATTGATTGCTGAAAAAAATACAGTGGGTATGCAGCTTGGTTTTACCATCAGCGAAAATGCATCTGTAAAATTCAGTAAAGATGGAAAAAAATTATTCTTTGGAACTGCACCCATAACCCCTGCAAAAGATACTACGCTTGTTGATTTTGAACTGGCACGGCTGGATGTGTGGCATTATAACGATGATTACCTGCAACCCATGCAGCTTAAAAATTTGAGCAATGAGTTAAAGCGCAGTTACCTGGC
>CANKNL010000240.1 GCA_947483345.1 Chitinophagaceae bacterium
GGGTAATCGAGGGGGCTCGAACCCCCGACCCTCAGAATCACAATCTGATGCTCTAACCAACTGAGCTACGACTACCATTTTTAACTGACGGCAAAAATAAAGAAAAACCGTTCTTCTTCAAAATACATTTTGAGCAGCCTGCTTTAATCACTTACTTTGTTACCCCAAATCTATTTTTAATGTTGTTGCTACATTACATGTTACCGGTACTTGTATCCTGCTTTACAGGTTGGTTTGTTATTTGGATCTTACTTAAATTTTTATTTCATCCACAGAAACCCATTACAGTTGCAGGTTTTAAAATTCAAGGCATCCTTCCTGCCAATCAACAATTACTGGCAGAAAAGATCGGCAGGCTGGTTAGTAAAGAATTATTTTCATTTACTGCTTTACAGGAAAAAGTGACCGATCCCGAAAACTTTAATAAGCTAAAACCAGAGATAGACGATCATATTGACAGTTTTTTAAGACTCCGTTTAAAAGATAGTTTCCCCATGCTGTCGATGCTGATAGGCGATAAAACCATTACTCAACTAAAAACTGTTTTTTTACTGGAACTGGAAACCCTTTTTCCGGTTTTAATGAAAAGCTATATTTCTAAACTGGAAAAAGAGTTGGATCTGGAAAAACTGGTTACTGATAAATTGGCCGGCTTCTCACTTAACCAAACAGAAAAGCTGATTTATAAAACAGCTCATATACAAATCATTAAACTACAATTATCCGGTGCACTGATAGGTTTTCTTATAGGTTTGATACATATTTTTATAAATACACAACTTTATAGCTAACAATTTGTTAATAGCTATTTCTTTCCCCAGTTTATACTACCACTCATCATCTTAGTTGATCTATTTATGAATTTTAAGCTGGTAATTTGCCAATTCATTTTTTAAAACATATAGAAAACAATTTTACAATGATACTCAGAATTAAATTTTTACTGGTTTGCACAGCTTTGCTCAGCCTGTTATCTACCCAGGCTCAAATGCCCGGTGGAAATGCGGGACGTGGACAAATGGGCGGACAAAATATGAATATGGGCCATTTTTATGGTAAAGTATTGGAATCTGTTGGCAATAAGCCGCTTGAAGCAGCCTCTGTATTACTGATTCAGAATAAGTTTGATACAGTAACCAAAAAGCGGGCAGACGTTGTTGTGGCCGGTATGCTTACCGATAAAAAAGGTGATTTCAGTCTGGAAAATCTGAACATCATGGGTCAGTATAAATTAAAAATTACGGCTATTGGGTTTAAAGCCTATGATGCAAAAGTGGCTTTTCAGATGAATATGTCGGGTGCAAAACCTGGTGCAGATATGACCAGTATGCTCAGCGCTATTGATAAAGACCTGGGTAATCTGTTATTAAGTCCGGATCCTCAACAACTGGAAAATGTTACGGTAAGTGCCAGTAAAGCCATATTCACCATGAATATTGACCGCAAGGTTTTTAATGTAGAAAAAAATCTGACCAGTGTTGGTGGTACTGCCGTAGATGTGATGAAAAATGTGCCTTCGGTTAATGTGGATATTGATGGTAATGTAACCTTACGCAATGCAGCACCACAGATTTTTATTGATGGCAGGCCTACTACCCTCACACTCGACCAGATACCCGCTGATGAAATAGCCAGTGTAGAGATCATCACCAACCCTTCGGCAAAATTTGATGCCAGTGGTGGTGGTGCCGGTATATTAAATATAGTAATGAAAAAGAACCGTAAAGTAGGTTATAATGGAAATATCAATGCCAGTATAGATTCCAGGGGCAAACCGGGTTTTGGTGGCGATATCAATATCAAGCAGGATAAGATCAACTTCTTTGCCAGGGCCAGGTTGAATACCAGAAAATCGATCGGTATTTCTGGCAGTGACAGAACCAATTACCTGAATGATGATACCCTCTCCATTTTTAATCAAAACAGCAATCCTTTAAATAATGGCTATTTTGGTTTTGGCAGGGCCGGGTTCGATTATTTTATCGATAACAGGAATACCATAACAGTTGGCGGAACCTATGTTACCGGCCAGTTTAAAAGTACCGATCTGATCAATATCATCAGGGATACCCTATTTCAAAATAACGTGCTGGTAAATGATTATGGTTATAGAAATACCAAAACTTCTTTCCATTTTAGAAATGTTGGTGCCAGTGTTAGTTTTAAACACAATTTTACAAAACCAAATAAAGAGTGGACGGTTGATGCCAACTACAACCAAAGTAAAAATGACAATATAGGTGATTACAACTCTCAATATTTTTATCCGAACAACAGTGCTAAAACTGCCCCTATCGTTGAGCGTACAGATGGCGGAGGTACCACCAAATTCTTTACTGCGCAAACAGATTTTGTAAACCCCATATCAGAGAACCTGAAGCTTGAAATGGGACTGAGAGGAGCCGTGAGGAATTTTGTGAGTACGTCGTCAAATTACATGCAGGATGGAACAGGTAAATATGTTCTGATCCCAAACTTCAGTAATAACTATGAATTTACCGACCAGGTTTATGCAGCCTACACTACTTTTTCTCAAAAGCTAAAAGACTTTACCTACCAGTTGGGTTTGCGTATAGAAAGTTCAAGTTATACCGGCACTCTGAAAAGTACCGGTCAAAAATTTAAAAATGATTACCCTTTCAGTTTATTCCCGAGTTTATTCCTTACCTATAAGCTCAATGATAAATCAGATCTCCAGTTAAATTATTCACGCAAAATAAACAGGCCCAATTTTTTCCAGTTAATCCCTAATCTTGATGTGACCGATCCTGTAAATAAATCGAGAGGCAATCCTGATTTAAAACCTGAATTTACTAACCTGGCAGAAATTTCTTATCAAAATCAAGTGGGTAAAAAAACAAGTTTTTTAGCTACTGTTTATTTTAAAAACACCAATGATCTGATCACTAGCTATCAGTTTAAAGACCCTTCACTGGACTCGGAAATTGTAACGACGTACGCCAATGCCAATACCAGTTACAATGTTGGTTTGGAGCTGACCACTAAAACCAAATTCACCAAGTGGTGGGATTTTACCATCAATGTTAATTTGTATAATGCTACCTTAAAAGCAGGTAGTTTGGCAGGGGGAGCAGATAATTCTCAATTCAGTATGTTTGGTAAAATAAATAATTCATTTACGTTGCCTAAGAATTTCTCTATCCAGTTATCGGGCGATTATCAGGCCCGTACCATTTTACCTCCAAGCAGCAGAGGTGGTGGCGGTGGTGGCGGCATGGGTATGATGTTTGGCGGGTCTCAGATCGGTTCTCAGGGATATATTAAACCAAATTACGGGATTGATGTGGCCATCAAAAAAGAGTTCCTCAAAAATAAAGCGGCCTCAATAACCCTGCAGATGAATGATATTTTCAGAACCAAGTTATACGCCACACATTCGGAATCGCCGTATTTTGTTCAGGACAACAGCCGTCGCCGCGATCCACAGGTATTACGCCTGAACTTCAATTACCGCTTTGGTAAGTTTGATGTGTCGTTATTTAAAAAGAAAAGTATGAAAGGAGAAATGGACAGTATGCAGAATGCCTCTCAGGGAATGGGCAATTAATAAATATATATACAATCATAAAAAAGCCACTTAATAGACTGCCCCCAAAAAGTTAGACACTTAATGGGGGCTTTTTTATGTTGACAAATATTGTATTATCATCATTAACAACCGTTATTTAAAATTTTTAGCATTATTTTGCCGAAGCAAAAACTCATTATGAAGCAAATTAATTTTAAGTCTGCGCTGCCGCATATAGCAGCCATTACCATTTTTTTATTACTATCTGTATTTTTAACCAAGCCAGCATTAGAGGGCAAAGTGGTACAACAGGGTGATGTAATACAGTGGAAAGCGATGGCACAACAATCTTTTGAGTTTAAGGAGAAGTATGGCTATTTTCCCAAATGGACCAACAGCATGATGGGTGGCATGCCGACCTATCAAATTGCACTGGGACCTAAGGAACCCATGAATATTCACCTGCAGCATGTTCAGGATATTTTAACCCTGGGATTACCCAAACCGGTATTTTATTTATTTATAGCCTCCTTATGTTTTTATATTCTTTGTATTGTACTTGGCATTAATCCATGGATCAGTATATTGGGTGGCATTGCTTATGGTTATTGCTCTTATAACCCGGTTTTAATTGCGGGAGGCCACGATACCAAATTATTATCTATGGCCTATGTGCCTGCTGTTTTAGCCGGCATACAATTAATATTTAAACAAAAATACTGGATTGGCAGTGCCCTGTTATTGATATCAGGCATTCTGCTGCTCTGGCAATTGCACCAGCAAATTGTATATTATACTTTGCTGATCGTGTTATTTATGACCATCCCTTTTATCATCAAATGCATTAAAGAGAAAACATTAAAACATCTGGTTATTTCTGGCTTACTCAGTATCAGCATGGGTGCCATTATGTTAGGCACCGTGGCATTAATTTATTGGCCAACTTATGAATTCAGTAAAGAAACCATGCGAGGTGGCCGTAGCGAACTTACCCAGAAGGACACCAAAAATGCAACCAAGGGCGGACTGGATAAAGACTATGCTTTTCAATGGAGTTATGGCAAGGCCGAAACGATGACCCTGTTGGTACCCAATGCATTTGGCGGAA
>CANKNL010000241.1 GCA_947483345.1 Chitinophagaceae bacterium
ATTTTTGTAATTGATGAAAATTGCGCCTCTGAATTAACCCGTTTTAAAAGTCCCTGGTTAACCGGCGAATGTGATTGGACCAATACGATGATGAAACGGGCGGTGGTTAACCTGGCATTAAAACTAAACAAACCTGTTTTAAGTTTAACCAATATTGATTATAACGATAATGGCCTTAGCGATCTGCTGGTTGAAAAAGGTGATGCATACGAAATTAACCTGCAGGTATTTTATTTATTAAGAGACAGCATTACCGGATGGCCTGGTGGTAAAACATCCGAATACAGAACAAATCATCCTGAACGCAATATCCCTTTCCCCAAAAAAATAGTCCTCTTCTCCCCGCACCCCGATGACGATATCATCAGTATGGGTGGCACTTTCATGCGCCTGCACGACCAGGGGCATGATGTCCATGTAGCTTACCAAACCAGCGGAAATATTGCAGTAACCGATGAATTTGTAACCCGCTTTATCGATTTTGCAGTCGGTTTTGAAAACATGTTTGACATTGATGAGACCAAGAGTAAAAATATATTGGACGAAGCCACTGCCTTTTTAAAAGTAAAAAAGACAAGCGAAAAAGATACCGATACCATCAGGGCTATTAAAGGATTAATAAGAAGATGTGAAGCCAAAGCCACCTGCAAATATGTTGGGTTGACTGATGATCATATTCATTTTATGAACCTGCCTTTTTATGAAACGGGCACCATTGAAAAAAATCCGATGGATGAAGCTGATGTACAGCAAACCGTTGATTTTTTAAATAATTTAAAACCCCATCAAATTTATTGCGCCGGCGATTTTGCCGACCCGCATGGCACACACAAAGTTTGTTTTGATGTAGTGATGGAAGCTTTACAAAGATTGAAAGCCCTCAACGAGAAACAAGAAACGACAAACAAGAAACAAGAAACAGATTGGATCAACGACTGTTGGCTATGGCTTTACAAAGGTGCCTGGCAGGAATGGGATATTACCGAAATTGAAATGGCCATACCCATGAGTCCCGACCAGGTAACAAAAAAACGCCACGGCATTTTTATCCACCAATCGCAAAAAGACAGTGTGCCTTTTCAGGGAAGTGATGACCGTGAATTCTGGCAGCGTGCCGAAGAGCGCAATACCAACACCGCCCAGTTGTATGCCCGGCTTGGTTTAACGCAATACGCAGCCATGGAGGCTTTTGTAAGATGGGTGTTTTAATTATCAGGTATTTTGATTATCTTCAAGCCCATTATTTATACTTTATAATCTGCCATGAAGAAATTCTTACTGTTAAGTTTTTTACTCTTTTTTATTACGGCTTCAAAACTTTCTGCACAATCCTGTTTTAGTGTAGCCGCTGGCAATGACACTACCATTTCCTGCTTACAGGCTTGTCTTGATTTAAAAGCAAGAATACCGGATGTAAGAACAACAGATAATTATCAGGTCGTATCAATCCCTTATCAGCCATTCCCATTTACAAATGCGGGCGGTATTCTGGTTGATCCTTTGTACCTTGATGATCAATTTTCACCTGCTATTGTATTACCTTTTACCTTTTGTTATTATGGCCAAAACTACACCAGTTGTACCGTTGGCACAAATGGTGTAGTATCTTTTGATATTTCAAATGCCGGTGGATTCAATGATTACGTTATACCCGCTGGCGTAAATATACCAAGTGCTTCTTATCCAAGAGCTACGATCATGGGGCCTTTTCATGATATTGATCCGTCTACTGCTACGCCGCAACAACCCGACAGAAAAATGGAATACATCATTGTTGGTGTTGCACCTTGCAGAAAATTTGTTTTGAATTTTTATAATATCCCTTATTATAAATGCGGCGGTAATCTGGTTACCCAGCAAATTGTATTATATGAGGGTACTGGCATAATTGATATATTCCTAAAAGACAAACCCATTGCCTGTGGGGCCAGCACAAATAATGGAAGAGCTATTTTAGGTATTCAAAACTGGAATCAAAACCTTGCAACGGCTGTGCCCGGCAGAAATAATACGTCATGGAGTGCAACCAATGAAGGCTGGCGTTTTGTTCCCAGTGGTACAACATCTTTATTAAGCCGGGTAGAATTATATAAAAACGGAACCCTGATTTCTACAGGTACAACTACCCCGCTTGGCAATGGAGAACTGGAAGCATTATTCGCAAATATTTGTCAGCCTGAAGATAGCATGAGTTATGCAATAAGAGCATTTTACCAAAAATGCGACAACCCGGCCATTGAAACTGAAGGCTCAGATACCATTATTGTTTTTAAAACACTTAACCCGATCCTTACAACCATTGACAGTGCCCGATGCAATGGCGGACTTGGAAAAATTACAGTTACTTCGCCTTTGGGAAATAATGTAGAATATTCAATAAATGGCGGCACAACATGGCAATTGTCTCCAGTATTTAATGTCCTCGCTGGAAATTATACCGTTCAGGCCAGAGTGGTGGCATCATTATGCGGGGGATCTACCCCTGTTATCGTTTATGAATCATTGTTTATTACAGCAAGTTCACTAACCACAGATGCATCCTGTGCAAATAATGATGGCATTATTGAACTTAATGTAAGTGGTGGTAATCCGGGCTACGAACACTCAATCAACAATGGAGTAACTTATCAACCATTAAATAAGTTTTTAAATTTACCGATCGGCAACTACAATAATATTATAATTAGGGATGCGTATGGTTGTATGGCCCTTTTAAATGCAACAATTGTTTTAAATGATACCATGCGACTTCAACTTGGCCCCGACAGTACAGTTTGTTTTGGCAGTAAAACCACATTAATACCACAAACCAATACACTTACAGATACCTTTAAATGGACACCCGCTGCCACTTTAAATTACGACACTGTAAGAACACCTATTGCTACACCAACCGATACCACAAAATACTATGTAACAGCAAAATGGGGTATTTGCCAACGCAATGATTCAATTATCCTTAATGTATTACATAAACCGGTTGCCTATGCAGGCATGGACACTACCATTTGTTATAAAACAAATGCCACTTTGTTTGGCAGCGCATCTAATCTGTCTGGTACTGTAAATTATGCCTGGAGCCCACCCGATTCTTTAAATACACCCAATGCAGCAACAACCATTGTAAGAATAGATACAACCAGACAATTTACCTTAACGGTTACTGATAATTATGGCTGTAATTTTTCTGTAACCGACAGTGTGATGGTTTTTATGCAGCCAATGCTTGTTGTTTTTGCAGGTAATGATACCAATGCCATTTTAGGCAGGCCACATCAAATGCTGGCAACCGGCAAAAATGCTACAGATTTTATTTGGACCCCAGCCGGGCCTTTGAATAATGCTTTTATTGCAAACCCCTCGGCCATACTTTATAACGATACCTATTTTCATGTATTGGTTACAGATGCCATTGGCTGTACCGATGACGATGACATATTTATTAAAGTATATGAAGGCCCAACCTATTATTTACCCAATGCTTTTTCGCCCAATGCTGATGGGTTGAATGATATTTTTGTCCCCATTCCGGTTGGCATTAAAAGCACCGATTACTTCAGAGTATTTAATCGTTTTGGCGCCATGATGTTTGAAACCAGGCAATGGATGCAGGGCTGGGATGGTACGTTAAAAGGCAAACCGGCTGCTGCCGGCACCTATGTGTGGATGATCAAAGGCATTGATAAAAATGGCAGTTTAATTGAAATGAAAGGAACTGTCATCTTATTGAGATAATAGAAATCAAAATTAAAAAGTCAAAAGTAAAAAGTCAAAAGTTTGAAAAAACAGGCTCTGTTTTTGACTTTTGACTTTTTAATTTCAAATTCCTGTAATTTTTTAATCCACAATACGTTAATAAATTTTAGCCGTTAAGTCAAACTTCTTCGTTTAAAAAATGGTTATGTTTGTATATGAATTGGACCGAAAAAAAATCCATACGTGTTGCCATTTTAGATATGTATGCGGGTTTAGCCAATCAGGGCATGCGTTGTATCCGTGAAATCCTCAATCAGTTTGGCGAAGCCAATCAGCTTGATTTAACCTGGGATGAATTTGATGTTCGCTTAAAAAACCAGGTCCCCGATCTCAGCTACGATATTTATATCTCCAGCGGTGGGCCTGGCAGTCCGCTTGAAAGCATCGACAGCGAATGGGAAAAAGTTTATTTTTCATGGCTCAATCATGTGGAAGACTGGAATAACAAGGCCGAGCCTTTTCAAAAAAAACAAGTCTTCTTTATTTGCCATTCTTTTCAATTGATTTGCAGGCATTATAAAATTGCGAATGTAACCAAACGAAAAAGTACAGCCTTTGGTATTTTTCCTACACATCTGCTAACAGATGGTAAAAGTGAAATTATTTTTGATGGACTAAAAAACCCGTTTTACGCCGTCGACAGCCGCGATTACCAGGTTATAGAACCCAACCTTAAAAAACTGCATGCCATGGGTGCTTCCCTTTTAGCCATTGAAAAGGAAAGACCACATGTGCCTTTTGAAAGAGCTGTTATGGCCATCAGGTTTAACGAGCATATGATTGGCACTCAGTTTCACCCCGAAGCAGATGCCATTGGTATGAGCCTTCACCTGCAAACTGAAGAAAAGAAAAAGACGGTTATCGAAAATTATGGTTTA
>CANKNL010000242.1 GCA_947483345.1 Chitinophagaceae bacterium
ATCAATATCCGTAGTGGCATTTATCTATATAAAGGAAGCCTTACCAATTTTTATTTAAGCGAAAGGTTTGATTTGAAATTCACCGATTTGAATTTGCTGATAGCCAGTAAGCGGTAACTGTTGATTAAGATGCTTTTTATGATTTGACAGGCAGATTCCTGGAAATGCATTTAGGATAAGAAAACAAAGCAGCAATTCGACAATGCCAGTCGTCTTATGTAAAAGGACTTTTATGAAAATCATTGTTTTCTTTTCATTTCTTCTCTGTTTAAATTTTCACACAAATGCGCAGCTGAGGTTTGGCCTTAAAGCTGGCTACAACAATACTTCGGCTGTGTACCCGAATCAACCTCACATAATAAAACGCAGCATTTCGGGATTTCAATTTGGTGTTTTGGGCGAGTGGCGAGTTCATAAATTGCTTTTAAAGAGCAATATTTTGTTTAATCAAAAAGGAAATTATAGTGATGATTCTAGGATTATTATTGATAATAACCGATGGGTTACTTACAGGCTAAATTACCTGGAAGCAAATATCCTTGCAGGGTATAAATTTAAATTATACAAGCATACGGGGTTTTCAATAGTAGCAGGGCCTTTTGTTGGTTTGGGGCTGTCGGGTACAGAAAAAGGAAGGGGCTCAAATTTGTTGGGTAGCTTTAATATTGACAGAAAATTGGAATTCACCAATGATAAAGTATTAAACAATTGGGTTGTTAATTTTAAGCCGTTTGATTTTGGCGTTGATATTAATGCTTCTGTTAACTATAAAAAATACTTTTTGTATTTTAATTGGGGCAAAGGCCTTGTTGATAGAACTTCTTCAACATCGAGTGAGTGGAAGTCTACAAACAATGTTTTCTCTGCAGGGGTAGGATATTATTTTAAGTAAAAATTTTATTTAAAATCCCCTATTTCAATCACTTCCTCACAAAAATCATATTCCTGTTTTACGTTGCTGCTTACAATTACCAGTTTGTCTTTGGTGTAATGGCTGATCAGGTTTTGGTATAAGGCAATGCCATCTGCATCTAAGTTGGTAGTAGGTTCATCTAATAAAAGTACAGGCGTATTACTAAAAAAAGCCTGGGCCAGTTTTAACCGCTGTTTCATACCGCTGCTGAAATAGCGTAGTTGTTTATTAACCGCTTTGTCTAATCCCACAATGTGCAACATCTCTTCCAGGCTTAATGAAGATATGAAGGGTTTAAATGTAGAGTGAAAGCCAAGCATTTCCTTAGCGGTCATTTCCTCAATCAGTTCCAGGTATGGGGCAGCAATGGATATGCTTCTGAAATGTTGTTCATTGGTGATTGGCCATTGACCATCATGATATTCAATAAAGCCTTCGTTATGTAATGTGGCTCCGGCTATAACCTGCAGTAGTGTTGATTTTCCGGAGCCGTTTGGCCCGGTTATGGCATAATTTTTTCCGGTGGTGAATGTATAATTGCAGTGGCGGAATATCCACTCACGGTTATATCTTTTGCCTGTATTGTTTAAAGTAATTTGCATGTAAGTGTTACCGTTAAGCTGCCCAGACGCGGCATTAATTTAAATAGCGCCTTTGAGGTTAAAATTATTCGTCTTCGGCACTGCCTTTGGTAAAACGTTTTATGATACCACGTCCGCTCTCCCTGATAAATGTTACAATCTCATCACGTTCATCAGTAGCCGGTAATTCCTCTTCAATAAAATTAAGGGCCTGTGATGTATTCATGGCTTTGTTATAAATGATCCGGTAGATATCCAGGATTTTATTGATCCGGTCTAACGAAAATCCTTTGCGTTTTAACCCTACCGAATTTACACCGGCATAACTTAATGGGGTACGACCGGCTTTAATATAGGGCGGCACATCTTTGCTAACCAAAGAACCTCCCGCAATAAATGCGTGCTGGCCAATTTGTACAAACTGATGTACGGCACACATGCCGGCTAATATCGAATTATCACCCATGGTAACATGGCCGGCCATCTGTGTATTATTACTCATGATGCAATTGTTACCTACAACACAATCATGTGCAATATGGCTGTAAGCCATGATGAGGCAGTTATTGCCCACTTTGGTTGTCCAACGGTCTTTACTGCCCCGGTTTACGGTTACAAATTCACGGATGGTTGTGTTATCGCCAATTTCCACAGTGGTCTCTTCTCCTTCGTATTTAAGATCCTGCGGAATAGCAGCAATAACAGCACCCGGAAAAATACGACAGTTCTTTCCAATTCGGGCTCCTTCCATGATGGTCACATTGCTGCCTATCCAGGTACCTTCACCAATTTCTACATTTTGATGAATAACACTGAAGGGATCAACCTTAACATTGGTAGCCAGTTTGGCGTTTGGGTGTATGTATGTGTGCGGATGAATCATAAGTTAATGGGCTAATTTGATAAGGTGCTGATGAACTGATGCATAAAGGATTAGCTGGTGATTATTGGTTAAAGCTTTTATTTTTATAAGATCGAAACATGTATTCTCTGCTTGCTTCCGGCACACATTTTTGGTCAATTAATATCTAATGTAAGCATTTGCGTACAATTAACAAATTAACGAATCAGCAGTTGGGCTAATTTGTCTTTACTTTCTCTTCACCAACTGAGCAGTGAGATCGGCTTCGGTACATAATTTATTACCTACATACACACTTCCTTTCATTACACATATACCCCTGCGGATGGGTTCTGTTAACTCCATTTTTAAGATCAATGTATCGCCGGGTACCACTTTCTGTTTAAATTTACAATTGTCTATTTTTAAAAAATAAGTATCATATTGACCATCGGGCATGGCATTGATGCAAAGTAAACCACCGGTTTGTGCCAAAGCCTCAACCTGTAAAACACCCGGCATTACCGGGTTTCCGGGAAAATGGCCCTGAAAAAAATACTCGTTAAAGGTTACATTCTTAATACCTACTATATGGGTATCCGTTAGCTCAATGATCTTGTCAACCATGATAAACGGAAAACGGTGCGGTAAAGTTTTTTCTATCTGTTGCTGTGTATAAACAGGCTCCTGGTTAGGATCATAAACAGGAATATCCCTGGTGTGCTTATTTTTTTTGATGTATTGTTTTATTTTTTTTGCAAACTCCACATTACTGCTGTGGCCCGGGCGGTTAGCAATAATATGGGCTTTAATAGGATAACCGATCAATGCCAGATCACCAACCACATCCAATAACTTATGCCGGGCGGGCTCATTTGCGAAACGCAATTCCAGATTATTTAAATAACCTTCACTTTTTACTTCCACTTTTTTTCTGCCAAAGGCTTTTGCCAGTCGTCCCATTTCTTCATCGGTAACCGGTTTGTCTACTACTACAATGGCATTATTGATATCGCCGCCTTTTACCAGGTTATTATCCAACAACATTTCCAGCTCATGTAAAAAACAAAAAGTACGGCAGGGGGCAATTTCACTTTGAAACTCTTTCATCGATTTTAAACTGGCATGCTGGGTACCTAAAACAGGGCTGTTAAAATCTATCAATGTGGTGATTTGATAATTAACTGCAGGCATGGCAGTCATCTCTACTTTCTTCTCATCATCAAAATAAGAAATATTAGTATCAATGGTATACCAAATTTTTGCAGCATCCTGCTCAATCACACCGGTTTTTTCAATGATATTTACAAAAGGCCCGCTACTGCCATCAATGATCGGGATTTCGGGGCCATTCAGTTCAATCAAACAATTATCAACACCCATACCTACCAGGGCAGCCAGAATATGTTCAACCGTACTCACTTTACAATCCCCTTTAACCAGGGTTGTACCTCTGGAGGTATCGGTAACCAAATCGCAATCGGCTTTAATGGTAGGAGATCCGGGCAGATCGGTACGCTGAAACTGGTATCCAAAACCGGGGTTTGCCGGTTTAAGCGTCATATCAACATTTATACCCGAATGTAGGCCAGTACCAGATATACTAAAGGCCTTAACCAATGTATGTTGCTTATCCGGATTAAAATTTTTATCCATATATGCCCTCAATTTTGTTGGCAAAGATATTTAAAAAATCCTGCCCGAACACTTATAACAGCAGGTAGTTAAAATGACGCCTAAAACTGTAGTTGAAAGCTTCCGAAAACCCCAAATTTAGAAGCCACACCTGCAGTAGCAGGCGAAGGAGAAAGCCGCCAAACAAAATCGAGTCGGAATACTTTAAGAATGTTATCAATACCGGTACCTATTTCAATATAGGCTTTGCCGTTTAATTTTTTGAATGCCGACAATTTATTGCCTGTACTATCCAATACATAATTGAGGGCCTCATTGTTATCACTTAAAGAACCCCAAAGGCTTTTGGCCGTCCAAAACTGCCGCCACTTTAATTTACGGGTAAGCGGGATAAAACGAAAAAGCCCCGATCCGATATTATGCTCAATATTAACGCCGGCATAAGTATCACTTAAATATTCAAACCTGTTCATCAGGTTAAAAGCATACGGGTTATAATAAAAAAGATCATTGCCCGGGTGATTCTCCAAATTGGTGAAAGGCATGGCGCCATTTATTTTACCAGCATAAACTCTATAATAAAGGGTGCCATAGGGCGAAATTTTCATCACATCTTTTATTAAAAGCGAATACTTACTGTAGTTGTAAGC
>CANKNL010000243.1 GCA_947483345.1 Chitinophagaceae bacterium
AATTTCCACATGAGATAACAAATAAACTACCTGCTGCTAATACGAATACAGCGGGATTAATTAATAACTTTTTCATTGGTATGCCTTTTAGTTTTTTAAATAATTGATACCGCAAAGATGCACCCGGAGGCCTTCGGGGTATCTTTGCACATTCTTAAGATTAGCTAAAGATTATGCAGGAAATTGTAAGGAGAAAGTGGTTTTACCTGGCATGCTGCTGACTGTAATATTAATTTGCAGCAGGTCAGCCAGTTTTTTAACTATGGACAAACCTAATCCGCTTCCGGGTATATCTGTACTTCTTGAATCATCTGCCCGGTAAAAACGATCAAAAAGAAATGGCAACTGTTCAGCTGTAATGCCGGGGCCGTAATCGGTAATGGATAATGTGTTATCAATGTCATCCCAGGTACAATCAATTTTCCCGTTCTCAAGCCCGTACTTGAAAGCATTGCTCAGCAAATTATCAATGATGATATCAAGATAAAAAGGTTCAGCCAGTACAAGAGCGTTGGCAGGTATCGCTAGATGTAGACTACACTTTTTTTCATCCGCATTTTTTTGCCATTTCTTAAAAGCTTCTTCAATAAGCGGGCGGAGTAAAACGGATTCATTCTTTGTGATTATTGAGCCCGACTCTACTCGGGCTAATTGTAATAACTGATCGAGTAACTGGTTTAGCCTGTCGGTTTGTGCCATAGCCTGTTTTATCTTTTCTTCGTACTGTTCAGGTTCTCTTTTTTTACGGAGCAGGATTTCCAGCGTACCTCTAATAGCCGTAAGTGGTGTTCTTATTTCATGCGACGCATCTGCCGTAAACTGTTTTTGTTGTTGTATGCTGGTTTCTATACGGCTTAATAATTCATTGATGGTTTTTGCCAGCTGATATAATTCATCTTCATTTGCGGGTAAGGGCAGGCGGGTATTTATATTGTAATCATTGATGCCTGATGCAGCCCTGATCAATTGTTGTACAGGTGCGATAGCCTTTGAAGCAGTCATGTAAATGACCATATAAAGCACCAGTAACAACATCAGAAAAGAAATACATAACGTGAAGAGCAGGTTATTTAAAACATAAAAAGATTCCTGTTGCGAAATACCAACCGTTAACTGGCCAATGATCTGTCCATCATCATTTGTTATAGGAAATTGACCCAGCCGAAGCCGTTTTTTATCGATCTGGGTGTTATAAAAAAATTGGGCTTTATTTGCAGGTTTAAATAAAAAATGCCGGCTTTGCAGGTTAGTAGATTTAAATATCATCCTGTCTTTATTATCCACTATTTGGATAAAGGTTGGATTTACTTCTACCTTCTTATGCTCTGCTTCTTCCCATTCGGGCATTTTATTGATGATGATGCTATCTCCCTTCCAGTCAAGTGTATTGATGATTTCTTCCTGCTCCAACAAAATATCATTATCCAGATGACGATATGAACTGTTATATACTACCCCATAGATCACCACAAATACAATGGCCGTAGTGATAGCCACTGCCAACGTGTTAAATACGGCAATACGTTTTTTAAAACTCAGTTTCATAGATCGTCATTTACCCGGTAACCCACTCCCCGTATTGTTTGAATGAATGAAGCTTTGTCCTTAGTATCTAATTTTTTGCGCAACGCATTAATGAAAACATCTATCACAGAAGTATCCTTTTCAAAATGAATATCCCATATCTTTTCAATGATACGGGTGCGCCGGCAAACCTTACCTTTATTGCGAAGCAGGTATTCAAGTAAGGCAAATTCTTTTTGGGTAAGTTCAACGGGCAGGCCATTTTTAATAACCTGGTGCACTTCTGTATTCAGCTGAATATGTCCCGCTTCAAAAACAGTTTGTTCGCCTGTCTTATTCCGGAGCAATACCCTGATACGGGCCAATAATTCTTCGAAGGCAAAAGGTTTTTTTAAATAGTCATTGGCGCCGGCTTCTAAAGCAAAGACGGTATCATCCACGGTATCTTTAGCAGTTAAAAAAATGATGGGCACAGTCTTATTTTCTTTTCGGATATTTCTGCAGATATCAATTCCACTGATACCAGGTATCATCCAGTCGAGTAAAAAAATGTCATATTCATTCAGGTTATCCATGGCCATATCAAGTGCCTGCCTGCCATTGATTGCCACATCTACTGCAAAGCCTTCTTCTTCCAGTCCTTCTTTTAAAAACCCGGCTATTGCTGTTTCATCTTCTGCCAATAAAATTCTCATACCGGTAAGATAAAGAAAATTTCTGCTTGGCATATCATTCATCTTTATCAACAGCGGGATTTGAAAAATCAGGCAATGCCAGTTGAACACCGGCACCATGCTTATATACCAGTTGTCCGCCTAAATACCCGGTTCGGGCAATGGCTCCAATTACAGCGGCAAATAAAATGATGCCGGCAATTCTTGCCCAACTTTTTTGATATGTAAAGAAGGCCATAAACAGGTAAAAAGCTGCAGTAAAGCCGGTGAGCCAAATCGCTATTGTAGCAGCCTGTTCATGCATTTCCATGGCCTTCCCCAGCGGGCCTTCTTCAATGCCTTCACCGGCAGCATTGCCTACCAGGTAAGAGGCAATGGCACCTGCCGTGCCCAGAAGCAATAAGTAAAAGGCAGCCTGTTTAAAAAAGGGTTTTTTAAAAACCAGTGCCGTGAGTTCTGATAGAAATCCTACGATTAACAACGCAATGGGAAAATGAACCACCATGGCGTGCAAGTGTGTTGCTGAAATCATAATAATCATTTACAGCAAAGTTGTTGTCTTTTATATTCAAATTGATTTAGCGTATGCTTAAGATTGGCTTAAGAAATTAAGACTCCCTTTTTAATGGGGTCGTTAAACTATTAAGACATACAATTAAGAAGTGCATTATAGAGACCAACAAAAACCCAGCGCTTAATGAACTGCGATTGGGATTCAACTATGTAACAACAAGTTATTAAAACCGATCCCGGGATAGCGTTTAATTCCTTAATGGCTTTCCGGTTTTTAAAATAGATTGGATGCGCTCCAACGTTTTTTTCTCACCGGTTAAACTTAAAAATGCTTCTCGTTCCAGATCAAGTAAATACTGTTCACTTACAAAAGCAGGTTCACTTAAGTCGCCGCCACACATCACGTAGGCCAGTTTTTTGGCAACAGTTACATCATGATCCGTAGCATATTTTCCACGCCACATGCCATTTACGCCGGCATGTAGAGCGCCCAGCATCGAACGGCCCAACACTTTGATATCTGTACGTTGTACAGGCATCACATAACCATCGTTATACAAATCAATAACAGCCTGCCGGGCTTCAGCAATTCTTCTGCCCTGATTAAGACAAACCATATCATTTCCCTTTCTGTAAATGCCCAGATCGTATGCCTCATGAGCTGATGTAGCCACTTTTGCTGTGGCAATAGTTAAGAAACGATTTTGTAAAGGAATCGTTTCAGGTTCACCATGATGTACTTCATCAGCTGCCCGTAAAACAAATTCTTTGGTACCGCCGCCGCCTGGAATAACACCTATTCCTACTTCAACTAATCCGGTATAAGTTTCCGCTGCTGCAATAACTTTATCGGCATGTAAACTCATTTCACAGGCGCCACCCAGCGCAAGACCGTGCGGGGCAACAACAACGGGAATACCTGAATAGCGAACTCGCATCATGGTATTTTGAAACTGCCGAATGGCCATATCAATCTCATCGTAATCCTGTTCAATAGCCATCATGAATATCATGGCCACATTGGCTCCGGCACTAAAATTTGCACCCTCATTGGCAATAACCAATCCCTTGTATTTATCTTCGGCTAATGCAATTGAACGTTGAATGCCTTCCAGCACTTCACCTCCAATACTACCCATTTTAGTGTACCATTCCAATCCTAAAACCTCATTACCCAAATGATAAGTTCTGCAGGCCGAATTTTTCCAAATGGTTTCATTCTCAAAATTCTTCATCACAATAAAAGCCTCGGCACCAGGCATGATTTTGTATGATTTGCTGCTCACATCATAACAAAGCCTTTTGCCATTTTCCACTTTATAAAACGTTGTTGCACCGCTTGCAAGCATGTCATCCACCCATGCTGCAACCTGATATCCTGCAGCTTTCATGGCTTCAGTTGTTTTTGCAATCCCCAAAATATCCCAACTTTCAAATGCACCGATCTCCCATCCAAAACCTGCCATCATGCCATCATCAACACGATATAATTCATCGCTGATCTCGGGTATACGATGAGAAATATAAGAGAACAGGTTATAATGAAACTGGCGATAAAAGTCGCCGGCCTTATCTGTACCTGCACAGAGTATTTTAATTCTGGTTTTTAGATCTTCAATTGGTTTGGCTGCATCTAATGTGGCGAATTTCGGTTTTTGTCTTGGCCCATATTCTAATGTTTTTAAATTGAGTGTCAGTATTTCTTTTTCACCCGTATCCGATTTCGTTTTCTTAAAAAATCCCTGCCCAGTTTTATCACCAAGCCAATTATTATCTACCATTTTATTTAACCATGCAGGAATTGTAAATACGGTTTTAGCTTCATCATCAGGACAATTATCTGCAACGCCTTTTGCTACTTTAACCAGCGTATCAATACCCA
>CANKNL010000244.1 GCA_947483345.1 Chitinophagaceae bacterium
ATTTCTTCGGCGGTTTTGCCATTGTCAAACTCTTTGAGGATGCCTGCAATCTGGGCAGGACTGAATGTGCTTCTTTTCATCTTTTACGTTTTTTAAAGTTACAAAATGTGTCTACTTTTAAAACGTACTATTTTTGGGGGAGCTTACAGAAGGGCTTGATCTGCAAATAGCAAAAATGATAAATTTCGATTTATATAAACCCGAAGTTTTTTGCATCGAAACGCTTCAGCATATTGGGGTAAAACAGGAAGTTAAGAATAAGGAGCTGATCGATTTTTTTGTAAGTAAGGATTACTTTGTTTACGCAGATACCTATATCAATACCATTTTTTGCAGGAGAGATGCTTATAAAAACCTGGCTTAACTGTCTTTAATAATAGCCTGTGCAGCCTTTTGGGCAATATGTCCCCAATAGAAATGACCGAAAAATGCAGGCGGAATGGATGCTTTGGGATCAATTGACAGTAGCCGGACAGTAAAATTATCCCAATCATTGTCAGGTACTATTATTATTTTATTGCCGGTTATGGCTTCCGGTATTCCAACAGCACCGCTTTGGGTGCTGATAACAGAAAGATCATAACCCAATGCTTCTACTACTTTTGTTTTTATGCCACCGCCATCAATGACCGGGTTAATAAAAATATCAGCTCCCTTAAAATAGAGGTTGATATCTTCTACAAAACCTGCATAAACCAGGTTCTTCTTTCTGTAATCTGCCAGTTCATTATAATCTGCAGGTAATTTATTGCCGCAAATGATGATCTTATAGCTGAAGCCTTTAGTTGCTAAAAGTTTCGGATTTATTTTTTCAAGAATAATATCCAGTGCATCCAGGTTTGGTTTATAACCCAGTGTGCCGTTAAAGAGCAATATGTTATCCCACGCGTCGATGTTGTGCAGCTTACAAATTTGTTCTCTGGCCGATTCTTTATCTGCCGGGGCAGGCGCTTCCCTTAATTCAAATCCATAGGTTATGGTTGTACATGTATTCGGATTGAGTTTAAAATTTTCAATCGCATAATGCCGGTCATTGTCCTGAATAAAGAAATTGTGATTGGCGCTTTTATGGGTCATCTTTTCATAATGCCATAAAACACCCCACCACCACTTGCCCATCGTTTTAAAGCGCAGGGATTCTATGTTATGAGAATGCACTATAAGTTTGATGTTACAAAATATTTTCAATAAGATACCCAACCAGCCGTAATACGGATGTTCAATAATCAAGTGGGTGATTTTTTCGGTACTAATAATCCGCCTCAGCTTTAAAAAATACAGCGGGTTAATGTAGTGGGAGGGACCGTTACTTAAAATATTTTTGATGGGATATTCTTCAGCTGCCGTTTGGTTGTTGGCCTCTATGGTAACACAACTGAGATTGATTTGTTTGCTCAGGTATCGGTTAAAAAAAGCGATGCCTTTTTGTCCGCCCATATCAGGTGGCAAAAACTTGTAAGGAACCAGGCTTAATATGCGGATTGCTTTATCCATTATTTTTTAGTAGCTATTATATTTACGAACGGCGCAAACCAATATCCTTTTTTGCCGGATATTTTTATCAGCCTGTTTAAAATTCGGGTGATAAAATTCACAATATCATATTTGTAATGGGTATCCCAAAAGCCTGCTGTGTATTCAAATGTAAACCCTGATCTTTGAATAATGTCAGCATAATTACTGCGGGTAATCAGGTTCTCGGCCCAAACACCGGTTTTACAATCACATGTATTAGTATGCAAAAATTCAACTTCAGTAATTGGTTGTTTTTTAAAATAGTTATCTATTGTATTAGTGAAATCACCAAATGCTTTTCCCCTGGTTAGCGTTACAAGTTGATGAAGGTCGTAAGCCTTAACATCCCGAATAAGTTCTTTAAGATAGTCGGTCCGTTGCTTTTTATAATATTTTTTTTCTGCCTGGTAATGATGCCAGTAATGTTTTAACCGCATGGCCGGGTTATGATAATTGGCGGTGGTAGTGGCATAGCAAAGGCTGGTAATACCCGATTGATAAAGCCTGGTATAAAAATCTCTGAGTTTGTAAATATGTTCGGCCACATTGCGTGAAGCTACAATATCAAAATGAATATGATTTGCTTTGCCATAATCAATCACCGCATTAATATCACCCGGTATATAATCGTCGATAGTGATGTCCAGTTTATCGCAGATAGTTTTGGCATAGCCGGCCCATTGTGGAAAATAATCATTGAAATATACTTTTTTAAAACCAACCATGCCGGCCAGTAAAAAAAGTGTTCCAAGGCCTGCACCATAATCAATAAAGGCCAGTTCACTGATGGGCTTATTTGTTTTTTTTACAGATCGGTAAATGATATCGGCACTGCTTTGTATGGAAAAAAACAAACGGTTACCGGAATGGTGATTGGTAAAATAGTATTTCCCGAAATCATCAATATCCGTTTCATTAATATTTAACGTTAATAATTTTTTATACAACTGATTGGCCCGGTCATTGATCAACCTGGATTCCGTATCCGTTATAATAATAAAACGATGTGTTTGATCTGTGTACAAAAGGGTTATGCTGATTTAATAGTATCCTTATTTTTATGTCTGGTTTGCCAAATCATAAAAAAGCAAAACAAAACAAAGAGAACCGAAAAAATGTTGGTATAACGGGCTATTTGTTCACCAACCCTGAATGAGGTTGGGTCAAAAATAAATTCGATGTTATGCTTACCTGCAGGAATGGCCAGGCCTCTTAAGGCATAATTGGTTTTACAATAAGCAGTTTTTTTACCATCAATATAAGCCTCCCATCCATTTGGATAGTAAATTTCACTGAACACCGCAAACTGGCTGCTGGCTGCATTAAATTCATATTTAATGTTATCATTTTTATTTTCTATTAACTTAATAAATGCGGTTGAATCGTAAACAGGTGAGGATGGGATTGCTGATTTAAATTTCTCATCAACAAAGGCAACCTGCTTGGGATCAAATGCATTTAAGGCATTCATTTCCTCATCGGCATTTTTAACAAATTTAATTTCCTTAACAAGCCAGCAGTTACCTGCTGCAAAAGGGTTTAGTATGGCCTGTGTTTGTTTTGGATCCTGTTGATCCGGCACAATCACATACTTCATGTTGAGCATATTTAAAACCGGGAAACTGTCTTTAATACCCTGATTAGCACCCCAAGCGGATATGTTATTATAAATCTGTTTTTCAATTAGATCCTGATATAAACCTAATTTAGCCGGACTGTACCCACCTATCGTATTGTGTTTATAAGATGCGATGGCATCATTAAATGAGGAACCCACAGAAACCGAATAGGCACCATTACCCGATGAAAAGGCCAGGTTTAAAATCCGGTAATAACCGGTATCATTTTTTAGTTGAATGTCGGCCCTGGTGTCGGCATAGCTTGATTCCAGATCGGTTGATTCAATAAAATTATCTTCTTTTAAATATCTTTTGCTCACACCAAACAGATCAATAACACAAAAAAGAATCAGTACCCCATAAACAAGTGCAGGCTTTATTTTATTTTTTGCAAAGAGGAAAAGTGTGGCTATCAAAACAAATATATAAGCCAATGTACGCCACATGTCGGCTAAATAAAATGCCTGACGGTCGGTTTTAAGGGCATTAAAATAAGCCCTTGTAAAATCGGTGCCTTTGCCCTGTAGAGCGTCATTTATATTTTTACGCAATTCGCCGGTTGCGGTATTGCTGAAATCAGAAAAGAAATAAAATAAACCTAATACAGCCACTACCGCACCGGTAACATACAGACATTTTTTAAAGAGCGGCCCTAATTTTTCTTTTTCGGTTTTAATAAACTCGTTAAGGAATATGACACTCAACAACGCCACGGATAACTGCGGAATAACCAAGGCCATAGATGGGGCCCTGAATTTTTTATAAAAAGGCAGATGATCAAAAAGAAAATAATTGACGGCTTCAAAATTTTTACCCCAGGCCAATACAATACCAAAAATAGTGATGGAAACTAACCACCACCTGTGTTCGCTTTTTGAAAAGAAAGCGCCAAATAAAAATAATAAACAAACCATAGCTCCCAAATACACGGTGCCCTGGGTACTTAACAGTTCGCCCCAATACATGGGTGATGATTGTGCAATCTGTTGTGCAAAGCCCTGTGGTAATGACTGGGCATTTTCCTGTAAAACGGCAATGGCTTTAGATTCTTCACCAAGGCCTTCGGCCGAACTTCCGCCAAATGCATTGGGTACCAACAGGGTCATCGTTTCGGCCTTGCCATAACTCCATTGAAAAGCATAGTCTTTATCCAGTCCGCCCTTGGTTGCATTTTTGGTGTCCTTCTGGGTAAGTTCGCTTCGGCCACCTCGCATGGTTTCTTTACTGAATTCATAAGTTGGCCAATAAATTAATGCCACGGTGCCTAACATAATGGCACCCATGCTGATACTGAGTAAGCCAGAAATAACCAGGTGTTTTAATGTTTTCTCTTTAATGCATTTGATGATAAAAGGGATGGTCATAAATAACACGATCAGCAAAGTATAATATACAATTTGCTGGTGCAATTGCCAGAGCAGCAGAATGCCTGATATCAATAACAGGGCACTGC
>CANKNL010000245.1 GCA_947483345.1 Chitinophagaceae bacterium
GTAGTGTATTAGCCAACAAAAAATTAAGTGATGGGCGAAAAGCAACCATTATGGATTTTGGGGTCAATATCATGTTCACTTCATTCTGGTACGACCATAAGATCAGCCCGGCACAGGAAGTTAGTCAGTTTAATGAAGATACTGTGATGTATGGGCCATTGTGTATGAATATCGACATTGTAAGAGAATCGGTTAGTTTACCTTTGTTAAATCGCGGCGATCACGTAGTTGTGCATAAAGTGGGAGCCTATAATATGACACAATGGATGCAATTTATAGCCATGCGACCCAATATTGTACTGATTGATACCAATAACCAAACGCATGTGATACGTAAAGCAGAAACTTTGGATTATATGGAACAACTGGAAGTGATGCCCGATTATCTGAAAAAAAATAAATGACCCTTATTATAAAATTGCTGCATAAAATTTCACCTGTTTACAAAGCCCTGCTAAACAGTTATTCATTGTTATTTTTCTCTAATAACAAGTTGTTTGCATGGTTATTACTGGTGGTATCTTTTTTTAATCCTTATGCCGGCCTAACAGGCGCCATCGCGGCTTTAATGGCTATTGTGATCGCCTGGTTTACAGGTCTGAACCAAGTTTCAACTTTGGAAGGTATTTACAGTTACAATGCCTTGATCATTGGCATGGGCATGGGGGCTGTCTATAATTTCAGTATGGCTTTTTGGCTACTGCTTTTAGTGATTGTCGTTTTTTCTGTAATCCTTTCACTTTTATTTCAAAGCATGCTGGGTAAATATGGGATGCCTTTTTTAACCATTCCTTTTGTGCTTTGTTTTTGGTTAATATTACTGGTAACCAAAGATTTTGCCGCCATTGATTTTACGTTTAGAAATATCTATTGGTTAAATGATGCCTATGCCATTGGCGATCATAACCTGGTTCGTTTTATCATGTTCATGGAGAATATAAAAATGCCTGAATTGGTATCCACTTTTTTCAGAGCACTCAGCTCTTTATATTTTCAGAATAATATTCTTGCCGGGATGATTATTGCTTTTGGTATTTTAATTCATAGCCGCATCATTTTTTCTTTGATCATTGTTGGTTTTCTCACTGCTTATGGATTTAATAATATTGTGATGGCCCATCCTGATGGCATAAATTATTATCTGATAGGCGGTAATTTTATTCTGGTAAGTGTAGCTGTAGGAGGCTTTTTTACAGTGCCCTCGAGGCATTCTTATATTTGGGCCATTGTAAGTGTACCCATCACTTTTTTAATTGTTATGGGATTGGGTAAAGTAACCGGTCTTTGGAATTTGCCTGTTTATTCAATGCCATTCAGCATAACTGTTTTATGCTTATTATATTTCTTTTCGTTAAAGACTCAGAACAGAAAAGTGGTTTTAACACCACTGCAATTATATACACCCGAAAAGAATTTGTATAATTATTTAAATAGTACCGAAAGATTGATGAATGTCAACAAGGTAAGATTACAATTGCCATTTATTGGTAAATGGATGTTGTCGCAAGGCTATGATGGTCATATAACCCATAAAGGTGAGTGGAGCAAAGCACTTGATTTTATTATTGTGGATAATGAGTTAAAAACCTACGACCAGTTTGCCATTAGCCCGGATAATTTTTATTGTTATGGTAAACCGGTGTTGGCTCCGGCCGACGGTTTTGTACAACAGGTAGAAGATTATATTGAAGATAATGAAGTGGGTAAAATAAATCAAAAGCAAAACTGGGGAAACAGTATCGTGATCAAACATGCCGAAGGATTATATACCAAGATGAGTCATTTACGTAAAAATTCATTTAAGGTTAAGGCAGGCGATTATGTAAGGCAGGGCGATATGGTTGCAGCCTGCGGAAATTCTGGTCGATCTCCTGAACCACACCTGCATTTTCAGGTACAATTAACGCCGTACATAGGGAGTAAAACTTTTGCATATCCATTGGCACTTTATGTATCCGAAAGCAATGGCGTAACCGGCATTAAGGAATTTACAATACCTGCTGAAACTGACATTGTTTATAATAGTTCACCTAATGCTGCTTTGAATCAGGCTTTTGAATTTTTGCCGGGGTTTAATTTGCTGGTGAAAGCAGAGGGCATGAGTGATGGTAAATGGGAGGTTTTCACCAATGCATTTAATGAGGCATATATCTATTGCCACAGTTCAAAATCTATTGCCTATTTTAAAAAGAATGAAAGCGTATTTTACTTTACTGCTTTTGAAGGGGATAAAAATGCATTGCTTTATTATTTTTATCTGGCCGCATACAAAATTTATTTGGCAACCGAACCTGCTTTGCTGGCTCATGATCAATTTCCATTACAATTAAGTAATAATCATTTGACCAAATGGTTACAGGATCTGGCGTCTCCCTTTGTGATATTCAGTCGTTTGTATTACGAATCCATCAATAGCGTTGTAATAAACGATTTTTTAAATCCGGTTATTGATATCACAAGTAAACAAACCCTGCAGTTCATGACAATAAAAAAAATCACCAATCAGTTTGTATTAACCATAAAGGATAACAGGATTTCATCTTTCACTTTTCTTAAAAACAAGAAAATAATAACAGCATTATGTACACCAAAAGATTATTGATACTGTTTTTTTGTAGTCTGCTCCTTTTTAAAAGCCATGCTCAGCAGGTTGAAACTGTGGCTGAAGCAGATGTGCACTCGCTTAATTTATTCAATGCTGCACAGTGGAAACCGCTGTTAATTTATGGCAAAGAAAAGATATCCGAAGGCATCGATTTCCCTTTGCTGAGGATGCGAACAGGGTATGCTGCTTTTATGCTGGGCAATTTTGGCCAAAGTTTAAAACAATATAAAAATGTATTAGATGCTGACCCTGCCAATAATGCAGCACTGTATTATGTTTACCTGAATAATCTTTATCTGAATAATATCACTGCAGCCAGGTACTATGCCGGTAAATTATCTGATGAAATAAAACTGAGTGAAAAAATTTCTGCTTTCAGGCTTTCAGGTGTTGAAACAGAATTCAGTTATAAAATACCGACTGATACAACCAGGAAAAATGCACAATATTTCCGGCTGGGCTTGAATATACAATTGGGGTACAAACTGCAATTTCAGCAAAGTGGTGCAATTTATAACCAACAGGTAAATGAACCCCGGTTATTAAACGTTGTCAATAACCAGCGCATTAAGGTTAATCAGAAAGAATATTATGGTAAACTGATTTTTGCTGCATCTGGTACAGTATCCATAATTGGGGGCGTTCATTATTTTTATACACCATATAATAATTTTGTTTATAACAATACGATTCTTTTTGCAGGTGTAAAATATGCTACACCGTTCATGCATATTCAGGCGATGGCTAATTTTGGTAAAATTACAGACACTACCTATAATCAATATGATCTTACCCTGTCATTATTTCCACTTGGGAATAGCAAATTTTACAGCATAACTAGGGCCGCTTATGGCAACCAGTTTACCCTGTCGCAAATTGCCGGTTACCGGGCAACAAAAAATATATGGCTTGAAG
Organism: Chitinophagaceae bacterium; assembly: GCA_947483345.1. Taxonomy (GTDB): domain Bacteria; phylum Bacteroidota; class Bacteroidia; order Chitinophagales; family Chitinophagaceae; genus Ferruginibacter. The sequence goes on from CANKNL010000245.1 coordinate 3,521, forward strand.
GCCATGTAACGTTAGGTAAATTTGGCAACTTAATTGAAAATGATGCCCTCTATGTATATAATGATATTGACGAAAAACAGTTTAAAGCAGGTGGCAGCATGTATGCACTTGTTTCTAAAAAATTGAGGCTCTCATTAAATTATACATTTGATCGGAAATTAAAATACAAAACAACAAATCAATATTTTTATCAACATTCAATAAACGGAGGATTAACATGGACATTTTAAAAAAATCAATCATTACCATCAGCGCATGTATTTTTTTTGCGGTAAGTGTAAAAGCACAAACGGCAGATGACATACAACTGGCTTTTAAAGCCAGCTATGCCAATGAATACAAAGCCAATTATACTACTGCTATCGCAGATGTACAAAAAATTTACAAAGCAGATAGTTACGAATGTAACCTGCGATTGGGCTGGCTGCAATACCTGGCCAAGCAATACAACGTGTCAATGGATTATTATCAAAAGGCGATTGACCTGAAAAAATTTAGTGTAGAAGCCAGGCTGGGATATATTAAACCCGCAAGCGAAGCCAAGCAGTATGAAAAAACATACACGAAATACGAGGAGATCCTCAAAATAGATCCTTATAACAGCACGGCCAATTATTGGGTTGGCGTGACCTACTATACACTTAAAAAATATGATGTTGCAGCCAAGTATTTTGAACTGGTAGTTAACATGTATCCCTTTGATTATGATGCTAATCTGATGCTGGGCTGGGCTTATTTAAATTTAAGCAGAACAGCTGAAGCAAAACTTTTATTTACAAAAGCATTATATAACAGGCCCGGCGATGCGTCTGCTAACGAAGGCCTAAATAAATGTAAATAAGTAGGAACACGCCTTTTGGCGTGTTATATATATAACCCTTTTGGCGTGTTCAAAATAATACCCCTTGCGACGTGTTCATTAGAATTTGCCACAAGGGGTTAATTTGTAAAAAGGGCTTTCCTTAATTCACCTCTGCCATATCCGGTATGTCAACCGCTTTATAAACACCGGCATCCAATTTCTTTTTTGTTTCTTCA
>CANKNL010000246.1 GCA_947483345.1 Chitinophagaceae bacterium
ATCAAACAAGGGGCTATTGCCTCATCCGTTGCACACGACAGTCATAATATTGTTGCCGTTGGCATTGATGACGAAAGTATCATGCAAGCAGTGAACCTGGTTATAAAAGAAAGAGGAGGCGTTAGTGCAGTATGCTTTCAAAAAGAAATTGTACTGGGCTTACCGGTTGCCGGTTTAATGAGCAATAAAGATGGCTACAAAGTTGCGGCTGCTTATACAGCCATTGATAAAATGGTTAAAACAGAAATGGGCTCAACCTTAACAGCCCCATTTATGACCCTGTCTTTTATGGCCCTGTTGGTAATACCACATGTAAAACTGAGTGACCTGGGTTTATTTGATGGCGATAACTTTCAGTTTGTTTGATCTTTTGTACCTCTATTTTACTCAACCTTGGCCCCATAAATTTGCATGGTCACACTATCTGTGCCGATTGGAGCACGTGTTTTTGTTTTAAAATTGATGCTGTTGCCGGGCGCAATGGTTTCATAAACAACTTCATGGTCTTTTTGTAACAGGGCACCTGTTTTACTAAAAAATGACAGTTCTACATCCACATCTTTATAACTGGCTACCGTTGCTTTATTGGTTATTGTTCCTTTTATTACCGTTTGTCCTATTAGGTTTTTTCTGTCATTTCCAGCTACACTTAAAAAACGCATAGGGTTTTTCTTTTCCGTTTGCGCTAGGGTTTCCTTAGTTTGCTCGTATTTATCCTTTACCCTTCCTTCGGCTGTTTTATCATGACTGTTACAGGCCGTAAAAACTAAACTCATCATCAAAAAAGCTTGACTAATTTTTTTCATTTGTAGTAATTTGAATACAATAAAAATACATTTTTGTGAAATAGAATGTTAAAAGATTTTTAGATACTTGCCATAGCAGCAACCAAGTAGATAGTTAACCACTTTTAGACTACTTTGAAAAAAAAAAGTTATTGTGTTATTTTATTTTATTTTTGTTTGGTTACAATAGCTTGGTTCGCATTTTTGCTTTAAACAATACGCTTTAAGGTTTTAAGGAAATTCTGTGCATGGGTAACTGGTAGAGCTAATGAAACCGGGCATTGTACTGCAGATGGTATCAACATATTAAAAAAACAAACATCACCATGGTCATCAATCTCAGCGAGGAACATTCATTAATAAGCAACTGGGTAAGCGAATTAAGAGATACAAATACCCAGCAGGACCGTTTGCGTTTCAGGCTGAACCTTGAGCGAATTGCAGAAGTAATCGGTTATGAGATCAGCAAAAAATTACCCTGGGAAGAAAAAGAGATTACCACACCCCTGGGCATCAGCAACAGTAAAGTTTTAACCGAACAACCGGTATTGGCAACTATTTTACGTGCCGGATTAGCCATGCATAATGGGTTACTTAGCTATTTTGATAAAGCCGATAACGCCTTTATAAGCGCCTATCGCAAACACAAACCTGATGGCTCATTCGACATCAGACTGGAATATATGAGTTGTCCGGAAATTGAAAACCGGATCATCATTATCAGTGACCCCATGATTGCAACAGGCGCTTCGCTCGTAAAATCTATTGAGTTTTTAAAAGCAGAAGGCGCTATTAAAGAATTGCATATTGTTTGTGCCATTGCCTGTACCGTTGGCCTTGAATTTGTAACCAGGGCTTTTCCAAAAGCAACCATTTGGTGTGGCGATATTGATGATGAAATAACTGCCAAAGGTTATATTGTTCCCGGCCTTGGCGATGCTGGAGATTTGGCATACGGGGCAAAACTGCAAGGTTAAAACTACAATTGGCGGCAGCTAATTAAAATGAATTTTAATTTTTCAATATATTTTAAGCCCTAACTACAAACTAAAAATTGAAACTACTAAACCCTAAAATAATTCTATGCAGCATTTTAGTGTAAATCCCTATCTTTAAGGTTCTGAACAGTCAATAAAAATGAGAAAATTAGTAGTTTGTATTTGTACCCTGTTAGCCAGTCAGCTTTTAAAAGCTCAGGATCCGCATTTTTCGCAATTTTTTGCATCGCCCTTAACGCTTAACCCGGCGTTTACCGGTAAATTTAGCGGAACCTGGCGTTTGGCAGCCAATCATCGTGATCAATGGCCCTCAATACCAAAGGCTTATGTTACTACAAGTGCCTCTTTGGATTTTCCGATATTAAAAAGTAAAGTGCCTGATAAAGATATTTTTGGGGTTGGCATTTCGGGCTTAACAGATGCCAGTGCCAATAATATTCTTAAATTAAATTATGGCTCGGTATCAATGTCTTACCATAAGGCATTGGACGAAAACGGTTACAGCACTATTGGCGCCGGTTTTCAGGCAACCTATTCCAGTCTTAATTTAGATGTAAGCAAATTAACTTTTCAAGACATGCTTACTCAAAATGGTTTTACAGGTACCACATCTGAAGTTATTCAAAACGGTAACAATCAGAGTTATTTTGATATCAATGCAGGCTTATTATATTCCGGTTCAACCAATGGGCAAAACAATTTTTATCTCGGTGCCTCTATGTATCATATTAATCGGCCAAAAGTTGGCTTTCAGGATAAAAACTGGTATCTAAGTGGACGTATATCTGCACATGCCGGAGGGTCTTTTCCGCTTTCTGATTTATTAACTGTTCATGCATCTGTTATTCATCAAATACAGAACAAGGCCAGCGAAACAACACTGGGAGCGGCTATTGCAGCTAATTTAAGTCAGGATGCAGAAAAGCCAAGTGCCATTTATATAGGCAGCTGGATCCGTTTAAATGATGCCATAGTCCCCTATATTGGACTGGAATTTGGTGGCTTACGCATTGGAGCCAGTTATGACTTTAATATTTCCAATTTAAAAGCTGCCACTGCATCCCGTGGCGGATCAGAATTTTCGGTCATTTTTATCAAAAGACCACCTGATTATCAGGGTATTCCCTGTCCCAAGTTTTAATTTTAAATCTTATCAAATATAAACAAGCGCCCGATTAATTCGGGCGCTTGTTTATTCAGGTTAGTTCTCATAAAACGACCTGCGTTTCAACATATTTATTATTGATTTGCCTTACCTTTATGCACATAATCCGGCAGATCCCCTTTTTTTATTATATTATATCAAATCGCTAAATTAATTTCGCTGTCAACAAAATACTTTGATTTTTAACTATCTAATTTTTTTTAAAATTTTCATTTATGAAAAAAATGTACTTATCTGCCATAACAGCCCTGTTTGTATTAGCAGCCACATTTATTTTTACAACCGGCTGTAAACAAACCGGCAATACTGTAAACGAAGAGGAACTTGATAAATACGATGGCCCGGATAAAGCGCTGGAATTTGAAATTGAACGTACCCGGGATTTATCAACTGGCAATGTGCCATGGGAAAAATTAAGAATTGCCATGGAACAAACGGAGCAAATCAAATTATCATCACCCAATAATCTGATCTCCGCATTATCATGGATTGAAAGAGGCCCGGATGGCGATTTTACAATTGGTGGTAATCCCCGTCCAAATAATGATCAAACTGCCGGAAGAATAAGGGCCGCTATGATTGATTCACTTGATGCAACACACAAAACAGTTTGGGTTGGCGGTATTGATGGCGGTTTATGGAAAACAACGGATATAACAACTTCACCTGCAACGTGGACCTTAGTCAATGATTTTCTTGCAAACCTGGCAGTATCTGCTATCTGTCAGGATCCTCGCCCCGGATTTCAAAATAATATGTATTTCTGTACAGGTGAATCTTTCGGCAATGCTGATGCAGTAAGAGGTATAGGTGTTTATAAAAGCACTGATGCCGGGGTAACCTGGAATTTCCTTTCCAGTACAAGTGGCTACCTTAATGGAACAAGAATTGTTTGCGATTATCTGGGAAATATTTTCCTGGGTACACGTGGTGCCGGCTTATTACGTTCAACTGATGGCGGAACAACATGGACAACTATTACACCCGCTGGCTTAGGAAGCAATATATGTGATCTTGAAATCAGTTCAACTTCTTCGGCAGGCAGATTGCATGTGGCCACCGGTATTTTCAGTGCATCAGGGTATAGATATACTGATGAACCGTCAACTGTGTCATCAGCTTCGGGATGGAATGCTGCTACTTTACCATTCACCACCTTTAACCAAAGAACAGAATTGGCCATAAGCGGCAATAATTTGATTGCAGCACCTTGTAATGGATCTTATCAGGTACCTACAGTTTGGCAATCATCAGATGGTGGTGCAAACTGGACTGCAACAGTTGGACAACCAGCTGGAAGCTGGGCCAGTGGACAGGGTTGGTATTCTCTATCTGCTGCAATTAATCCTGCTAATCCCAATGAATTTATTGTAGGTGGCCTGGATTGCCACAAAACTTCTAATGGTGGAAATACCTGGACAAAAATTTCAACATGGGCTTCTAATTCGGGCCAATATGTGCATGCTGATCAACATAATATTCAATGGTGGGATGGCGGCAGTAAATTATTGTTTACCTGCGATGGGGGCGTTCACTATTCAGCAGACGGTGGTACTATAATCAGAGACCGGAATAAAGGTTTAAGATTAAAAC
>CANKNL010000247.1 GCA_947483345.1 Chitinophagaceae bacterium
CATTTATAAAAGACAATTTATCTCTGGTAATTTTATTTTTGAAAAATTCTTCTGAAAGTTTAGACAATATTGTAATACTAATTTTATTATCATAATTGCATACTAAAATTGGGGTCGTGTATTTCAGCTTATCCGTGATCGGTCCTTTATCCTTATTTTTTTTATCTGACAATTTAGTTGACTGCACAGCTTTTTTAGCCCTATTTTGCCTTGCCTTAAATGCATATATGAATTTTCTGATGGTATCTAACCGGTCTTTATTATCAAATGGACTATTACGTTTAAGATTATCAAGTACATAATATTGTAAAAAATCTACAATTTTAGATGCTTTTTCGGGATGTTGAATGATCTGATGATCCAAATAGAACCCAATAGTATATTCATTCTTAAACATCAATGAATCCTCGAGTATACAATAATAAATTACATTTTCAGGTCCAATGAGTTTTATAGAAAAATCTTCAAAATCTAACCCTATAATTTTACAGATGACAACAAGTCGGTTCTTCAATTCTTCTTTATAAAATATTTTATCTTTTCCTTCTCTAACGATAATTTCTGTCTGATCAATTCCTTCGCAATATTCTTTGTATATAAAGTTTAACTCCAGATCATACTTATCAAATTCAATTACTGTCATATAAATTTATTTTACAGCATTTTTCGTTTCATTAAAAAGCATTTCAGATAATCCTTTAGTTTCCCTTTCAAGCTTCACGGCTGTAACCCTGGCATACTTCTGCGTTTGTTGTATCTTGGAATGCCCCACCATCTTTGAAACACTCTCCATCCCTATCCCGTTCTCCAAAGTTACGGAAGTGCAGAACGTGTGACGCCCGGAGTGCGTGCTGATATGCTTTTGGATTCCGGCCAGGGCAATAACCTCTTTTAAGTAATTGTTGAACTTTTGGTTGGAGATCCGGGGCACCAAAAACGTATCTCGCGCCGCATTTTCCCAGTCAGGGTTCCACTGATCCAGCAGTTGGCGGGCCGGTTGAAACAGTGGCAGCATGAACTCAACCCCTGTTTTTTCCCTTTTTTTGCGAATAATAAAGGAAGTACCATTGCCGCCAGTTTCAATATGTCGCCGCCGCAAATGTTGCAGGTCAATATAAGCGACTCCGGTAAAGATACAGAATGTGAACAGATCCCGTGCCTTGCGCAGGTATTCCTTTTGAATATCCACCTCGCGGAGTTGCTGAATCTCCGAAGCGGTCAAAAATTCTATATCCGGATCCTTATAGGATAACCTTTTACCGGCAAAAGCATTATGTGCTGTCCACCGGTTATCGACAGCGATCCTGTAGACTTTTTTAAATATCTGCAACATTTTGTTGGCTGAATTATGCCCATTTGCGGCATCTGTCCTAAGATGATGTTCAAAATCGTCAATGAACAACCTGTTGATCCTGGTGAAGGGGATATCATTCACCTGGTATCTCTGTTTTACAAAATCTTTTAAATGTTTCAGGCAGGTCCGGTGTTTGAGTAAATTAGCCCCACTCTGTTCAGGTCTCTTCAGTTTTTCCATTTTCATGATCACATCCTCAAATACACTGAACAAGGAATATATTTTTCCTCCCCCTTTACCAAAGGCTGCATCAATAATCTCCCGCAGGGTCACTTCTCCCCCGTTCTGTGTAAGCATATAAAATGCCCCCATCGTTTTTTGGGTGTACTCGTCAACTTTTTGCTGGAGCAGTTGGTTGTGCAGTGGTTGGCCTTTGATGGAATGGGTCTCCGTATCCCACTGTTTGAAATTGATCCTCAGCCCTAGGCTTTTGCTGACCTTATTCAACTGGAAATAAAACTGAAGGTACATGTCAGCCTGCTCATCGCCGGATGATTTGCGTTTTGGATACACCATGAACTGTGGTGCGGCGGAATTACTTTGTTTATTTAAGTTTTTATTTAACATACAATCGATTTTACAAAGTTCTTAAATGCCCGACTAACCCGCATATGCTGAATGGGGAAACCATGGGCTTTTTTGAGAAGCTGTTAATAAAATCTATTGAGTGTGTATTGAGTGGCTGAAAGTAAAGGTTGCCAGCCTGATATATACTCAATAAAAAACTCAACGATTATCGTTGAGCATTTTATTGAGTTACTGCGTTTTATTGAGCAATTTAAATTTGGAGTTCCCACCCCTGCTCAGTATTGCGCAATTTTAGTCTTTGAACTGCGGACCGGACGGGACTCGAACCCGCGACCTCCGCCGTGACAGGGCGGCATTCTAACCAACTGAACTACCGATCCAAAAAAATAGTCCTTATCTTTATAAGGCTACCTGTTTTTTTAGGGACGGCAAAGATAGGTTTCTTATATTTCTGCTCCAAAACTTTTATAAAAAAATTGTAACCCCTAATTTTACAAACTATCTTACACTATACTGTTAATCAAATAACATTTATTTGTTAATTTAAAGGCTAAAAATATTACATGATTGAGCTAAAAAAACGGCAATTTCTCGACTTTGAAAAACCCATCAAAGAACTGTATGATCAGATAGAGCAACTAAAGATCACTTCAGAAAAGTCGAAAACGAATATGAGTGGCGCCATTGGTATGCTTGAAGAAAGAATCATTGAAACAAAAAAACACATCACTGCTAATGTATCACCCTGGCAAAAAGTACAGCTGAGCCGGCACCCCGACAGGCCCTATACCATGAAGTATATCATGAATATGTGTACTAATTTCATTGAACTTCATGGCGATAGAAATGTGAAGGACGATAAAGCCATGGTTGGTGGTTTTGCTCAATTAGGTGGCGAAACCGTAATGATTTTAGGACAACAAAAAGGTTCAAACACCAAAACCAGGCAATTACGCAATTTTGGTATGGCCAACCCCGAAGGATACCGGAAGGCTTTAAGACTAATGAAACTTGCAGAAAAATTCAATAAGCCCGTAATCACTTTAATTGATACACCAGGAGCATTCCCCGGTTTAGAAGCTGAAGAAAGAGGACAAGGAGAAGCCATTGCCAGAAATATTTATGAAATGATCAGATTGAAAGTACCTGTTATTTGCGTAGTCATTGGTGAAGGTGCCAGTGGTGGCGCACTGGGTATTGGCGTTGGTGATAAAGTTTTTATGATGGAGAATACCTGGTATACCGTCATATCTCCCGAAAGTTGCAGTAGTATTCTATGGCGCAGTTGGGATAAAAAAGAGACTGCGGCCGAACAATTACGACTTACCGGTGAAGATATGTTAGGCTTTGGTTTGGTTGATGGCGTTATTCCTGAACCACTGGGAGGAACCCATTGGGATTATCAGGGAGCCGCCGATATTTTAAAAAATTATCTACTGCCGGTTATTAAAGAATTAAAAGCCATTGATCCCGATGTAAGAGTGAAGCAACGCATTGAAAAGTTTGGAAAAATGGGTTTTTGGGAAGAGGATTAGGCGCTGAGATTCTACTGCAACATGGCTGCAGAGAACATGGGTTTTAACATGGCGCTTATTGAAAATATTAAACAAAGATTTACAAAACGGAGATTGGTAAAAATTTATTATGCTTAAAGTAGGTGTTATAGGTGCAGGTCATTTAGGAAAGTTTCATTTAAATAACTGGGTCAATATTGAAGGTATTCAATTGATCGGGTTTACAGATACCGATGACGCCAATGCTGAACTGGTTACACAAAAATACCACATACCCCGTTTTGATGATGTTGACAAATTAATTGACGCCTGTGATGCACTGGATATTGTAGCGCCAACTTCTTCGCATTTTGAACTCTGCGAATTGGCGATTAAAAAAGGCAAACATGTATTTGTTGAAAAACCATTGGCCAATACCATGGATGAAGCCAAAACACTGGTAAAACTGGCAAAGGAAGCCAATATCAAATTCCAGGTTGGACATGTTGAGCGATTCAACCCTGCTTTCCTGGCCTTAAAAGACCAGGTGTTACAACCCATGTTTATTGAAGTACACCGCCTGGCTCAATTTAATCCACGTGGTACAGATGTGAGCGTTATACTGGATCTGATGATTCATGATATAGATATTATTTTAAGTCTGGTTAAAAGTAATGTAAACTATATCAGTGCAAACGGCGTTGCTGTTATGAGTGATACACCCGATATTGCCAACGTTAGAATTGAGTTCGATAATGGTTGTGTGGCCAATCTCACCAGCAGCAGAATATCAATGAAAAAAATGCGTAAGATGCGCCTTTTCCAGAAAGATGCATATATCGGCATTGATTTCCTGGAAAAGAAAACGGAGATCATACGTTTAAACACACCAGGCGACAGCCACGTTTTTACTTTTGATATTGATACCAAAAATGGCAAAAAAACAATTGCCATTGCCAATCCACCGGTGATGGATGTGAATGCCATAAAAATGGAACTCGAAGAATTCAGAGATGCCATTAACAACAATACAGAAACACCGGTAACTGTGGTAGATGGTTTCCGTGCCATGGAAGTAGCACACCAGATTTTGGAGAAAATCGGGCATGCTGCCAACCATTAATAAACTAACCTATTTTTCTAATCAGAACAAGG
>CANKNL010000248.1 GCA_947483345.1 Chitinophagaceae bacterium
CCGCCTTATCCCAGTGATTATAAATATGCCAAAGACAGTATGGAACTTACACATCGCTGGTTAGACCGTTGTTTCGAAAGATTTGATACCACAACAGATAAATATGGCTACACCCAAAATTTATTTCCTATTGTACAGGGGAGTACTTATAAGGATCTGCGCATGGCCTCTGCAGAATTTATAGCATCAAAAAATGCGACCGGCAATGCCATCGGTGGTTTAAGTGTGGGTGAACCGATGGAGATGATGTATGAGTATACTGAACTTTGCTGCGATATATTACCCGTACAAAAACCCCGTTACCTAATGGGCGTAGGCACCCCATGGAATATACTGGAAAGCATTGCCTTGGGTATAGATATGTTTGATTGTGTTATGCCCACCCGTAATGGCCGAAATGCCATGTTATTTACAACCAAAGGGGTTATTAATATTGATAATAAAAAATGGGAAAAGGATTTTTCGGTAATTGATGATGGATTTGATTGTGCGATGAGCAATTATTATAGCAAGGCTTATCTGCGCCATTTAATGAAAGCAAAGGAGTTTCTGGGGCTCACCATTGCCAGCGTACATAACCTGGCCTTTTACATATGGCTTGTTGGCGAAGCCCGTAAACATATTATTGCAGGCGATTTCAAAAGCTGGAAGGAAGATATGGTATTACAGTTGCAGCAACGATTATAGGGTATTTACAACCCATTAACAAAAAGGCAGTTCGGTGGCACAATAATTGAAAATATGGTAAGTACCTTTTTATATTTATCTTTAAAATAATTAAACCTGTTTGTTATGAAACAAAAAGCGATCTTAAGTTTGATAATTTTTTTATTGCCATTGATCACCTTCTGTCAGGGTGGAAATGTACAAGATGCCTCAATACCCAAAGATGCACCGGTTGATGTTACCATGACCGATTTTAAAGGCAATATATTAGCCCGGGAAATTGTTATTTTCAGAAGTCATTTAAATGGCAGAGAATATCAGGGGCTTACCGATACCACCGGAAAGTTTTCTACCCGCTTACCTGCCGGCGATAAGTATGAGATATTTATCCTGGGGTTTAAAGATTCTACCAGCTATATTATTTTAGACATCCCTGCCACACAGGGTAAGGCGTATTATAAAAATCCGTTTAAAGTAGATATTCAATTTTTGCCTGCAAAAAGTTTTATTCTGGAGGATTGTAATTTTGAAACCGGCAAGGCCGATCTGGAAGAAGACGCTTATAAAGTTATTGATGAATTGGTTGCTTATCTTAACCGAAAAGAAGATGAGCGGATAGAGCTTGGCGGCCATACTGATAATGTGGGTACAGCAAAGAGTAATTTGACCTTATCCGAAGCAAGAGCAAATACAGTAAGGAATTATTTGCTTAGTAAAGGCATTGATCCCAATCGGGTAGTTGCAAAGGGGTATGGTTTAACCGTACCTATTGCAAGTAATAAAACAGACGAAGGGAAGGCCCAGAACAGGAGAACAGAGGTTAAAATATTGGATTAAAATTAAAAATCAATACACAAAAAAATCCCGTTCAGTTTAAACTGAACAGGATTATATTTTTTAGAGCGAACTCACCAACAGGCGAATGCTTACTCAGCTTTTGGCTGTTCTTCGGTGGTAGCGGCTGCACCTGCATCGCTATCCATCTTTGCTTTTAAGTCGGCCAGTGCACCAATATCGCCTAGGGTTGATTTCTCAACTTTACTTTGCAAGCTTTTTACGGCTTTTTTGGTTACTTCAAAATCGGCTTTCTTTTCTTTAATAATAGCTTGCTTTTCTTCTTCAATCACCTGCTCCCATAAACGGGCATGACTTAAAACAATACGCTTGTCGTTACGGTCAAATTCAATCACCATAAATTTAGCGATCTCATCAATACCAACTGTTTTACCATCTTCCTTAGCTAAGTGACGTGCAGGCGCAAATCCTTCAAGGCCATAAGGCAATTGTACGATCGCACCTTTATCATCTTTCTTAACCACAGTTCCTTCGTGCTCGCTGCCTACTGGGAATGTAGATTCCAGTGAGTTCCATGGATCTTCTTCAATTTGTTTATGCCCTAACTGAAGTTTACGTCCTTCCTGATCAATGTTCATAATAATCACTTCAATTTCGTTACCAACTTTGGTATACTCATTTGGATTATTGAAGCGCTTTAACCAGCTCAGGTCGCTGATGTGGATCATACCACCGATTCCGGTAGTTAATTCAACAAACACGCCATATGGTGTGATGTTTTTAACCGTTCCCATATGTTTGCTTCCTTCTGGGAAAGAACCTTCGATAGTGCTCCATGGATCTTCAGTCATTTGTTTGATAGACAAACTCATCTTACGTGTTTCCTTATCAAGCGTAACCACTTTAGCTTCGTATTCGTCATTTAATTTAAAGAATTCTTTAGCGTTGATCGGTGTATTGGCCCAGGTAATTTCACTAACGTGAACCAGACCTTCAACACCCGGCATAATCTCAAGGAATGCGCCATAGTCTTCAATATTTACTACTTTACCTTTTACAATTTCACCTTCTTTCAGGCTCTCTGTAAGGGTATCCCAAGGGTGAGGAGTTAATTGTTTTAAACCAAGACTGATACGTTTTTTGTCATCATCAAAATCTAAAACAACCACGTTCAGTTTCTGGTCCATCTTTAATACTTCTGTAGGATGGTTGATACGGCCCCATGAAATATCAGTAATGTATAATAAGCCGTCTAAGCCACCAAGGTCAAGGAATGCACCAAAATCAGTGATATTTTTGATGGTTCCCTCAAGTACCTGGCCTTTCTCCAGTTTGCCCATAATTTCGGCTCTTTGAGCTTCAATATCGCTTTCAATAAGTGCTTTGTGCGATACGACAGCGTTCTTAATAGCTTCATTAATCTTAACCACTTTAAATTCCATTGTTTTACCAACAAACTGGTCGTAATCAGTAACGGGTTTAACATCGATCTGAGAACCCGGTAAGAAAGTTTCCATACCAAATACATCAACGATTAAACCACCTTTGGTTTTGCTGGTTACTAAACCGGTAACAATTTCTCCAGTTCTGTGTACTTCTACAATTCTTTCCCATGCTCTGGTAGTACGGGCTGATTTGCGGCTTAAGTTCAGGTTGCCTTCTCTGTCTTCTTTTTCAACAACCATTACTTCTATAACATCACCTACTTTAACACCGCCGGGGATATCTCTGAATTCGTTTAGTGAAATCAGGCCATCACTTTTAAATCCGATGTTTACAACAGCATCAGTTTTGGTTAATGATTCCACAGTTGCCTGTATCATTTCGCCATCGTTAATTTGTTTGAAAGTGTTATCGTAAACGATGTCATACTTTGCTTTTTCATCAGCGGTATAACTGGTCACATTACGCTTGTCAACACTCCAGTCAAAATCATCATGAGCAGTTGCAATGGTTTCTGCAACAGGGGTTTTAATTTCCATGTCCACAACCGGAACAGTTTCTACAGCAACATCAGTTGTTGTTTCAGGTTGGTTTGCTTCCATGGTTTCTTCAGGCACATTTGTTTTCGCAGCAGTTTCTCCGGTCTCGCCGGCAGAACCTTCCTGTGCATCTGCGTTTAATTGTTTGTTAATAATAAATGACATAAAATAACCCGTGGTTTTTAAAACGGGAGGCGAAGGTAATAAAAACAGGTCGATTTATGGCTTAAAAACTGTTCTATTTTGGTACCGTTGCCTTATGAATACTGATTTTACTCAATTTTATGGCTTATGAGTTAAAATTCAGGCGTTCAACGATCATTTTTACTATGAAATGAGTATCATATTCCAAAATATGAGATAGTCGTTTAATTGTATTTATAGCCTAAGAGGTTTCAGGCTGATCGTAAAATCAATTTTTGATGAGGCTGTAATGTGGAGGTTAGCAGGCAGGATGACATAGATAAATAAAAAAAACACGCCCTATTAGGCATGTTTTTTTTAATGAATTAAAATAGACTATCTTAATTTTTTTTGATTTCTTGTTTCTGGGCAGCTTCCGGGTTAATAACAACACCTGATGCATCTACACGTATAGCTTCAAGAGGTTTTCCTTCTACCGTTTTTACCTTAATGGTTTTAGTTACTGTTGTAGGGGTGGCTACAGCATCTTTATCAATGCCAGTCTTGTTAGGAACAGTAGCCGTTTGTAAATCAGTGGTTACTGCTGCTTTTTGAATAGCCGGTGTTGTTGTAGCAGAAGCTGCTGCAACTTTTTGAAACTTCGAATCTGTTTTTGCGTTTTGTGCATTAGCAGCACTACCAATCGCAAACATGATTATTGAAGAGAGTAATAACTTTTTCATTCTGTTAGTTTTTGTTTATGAGTAAAAAAATAAAGTTAATGTTTTTATACGGATTGTAGGTTTAAAATTGCTTAAACTTAAGTCAAATATACTTTTTTTTATAAAAAAAACGGGATTCTTCCATTTTATTTTTACAGGGAATTTGTTTTCAAAAAATTATATCTGAATCAAATAAATGATAAATATTATAAATATGTTATAAATTATAAA
>CANKNL010000249.1 GCA_947483345.1 Chitinophagaceae bacterium
AAAAAAATATTCAGGCTGTTTGCTTTTGCCTTTGTACCTGCCTATTTTTTATCTGCACTTTGGATGGATTTACCTCTATGGGTCTATTGTTTGGTGGTGCTTTCTGCTTTTGTACAAGTGATTGGATGGATATGGATGCTGAACCAGATTAAAACCAATTGGCCATTACTGAAAAATAATTTCACACCATTGGCAAAATATATGCTGGCTTTTTCAGGCATCGCCCTCTCAGCCAAATTATTGTTGCAATTGGGCTCTACCATTCCATCACTAAGCGACCTGGCATTTGGTTTCAGGCCTATTGTAATTGGTTATCTACACCTCGTTTTGTTGGGTGTAATTACTTTATTTCTTTTAGGCTATATGTTTGCCGAAACATATATCTTCCAAAATAAAATTGCAAAAGCTGGTATTTTTATTTTTTCAGGAGCGGTCATCATTAACGAACTGATATTAATGACACAAGGCGTTTCTGCCATGAGTTATCAGGCTATACCATTCATTAATGAACTATTATTTGGCGCGGCCTTAATTTTATTTACCGGTGCTTTATTGTTGTCTTTTACAAAAATAAATATTTTACAAAAGTGATTTCAATCACAGTTTGTCATTTTTTTTAAAAGCATTTTTGTAAAAATTATAAATATGACACCAATAACAGCACAAACACTGGCCAACATCGTAACAGGAAACCACTTTGCCGTTCCGGTTTTAGAAAAATACCATCTGGACTTTTGTTGCAAAGGGAAAAGAACCCTTGCTGAAGCCTGTACCGAAAAAGGACTTTCCCTTGAAATGATCTGCGAAGAATTAGACAAATCAACCACTACATCACAGCAGAACAAAATGCCGTTTACGGAAATGACTGCCGAACAACTGATCAGCTTTATCCTCATTCATCATCATTTTTATGTAAAACAATCCATGCCAACCATACTTGGGCATCTTGAAAAAGTAGCTTCTAAACACGGAGACCGTTTCCCCTATATGGTAGAGGTATTAAACATATTCAAAGAAATAAATGATGACATGACGGCCCATATGATGAAAGAAGAAATGATCTTATTCCCAAGGATTAAAGAGGTTGAAACATTGCATCAAGCCAATCAAAATAATAATTTAACAGCAGGTTATATTTCTGCACCTATACAGGTAATGGAATTGGAACATGACCATGCCGGTGAATTATTATACCGAATTCGTGAATTAACAAATACATACAGTCCGCCTGAAGATGCCTGTACAACCTTTCAGGTGAGTCTTGCAGAATTAAAAGAATTTGAAGAAGACCTGCACAGACATGTCCATCTGGAAAATAATTTATTGTTTCCCCTGGCCGAGAAAATGATGACTCAACAGCCACACTTAAATTGATCATTTTACTAACGGTTACTGCTTTAACTATTCCAATAACCATGTGTGCTATTTATAATTGAACACATCTACAATTATTGATCCGGGGATTAAAAACCCCGGATTTATTTTTTTTATACACACAGAACCCTGTTTTTATTTTATAACATGACCAATATCATACAAATCACCATCCAATAAATCTACATTTGCAACATGCAACTTTGGAAAAATATTATCAGTCGCCCATCTTAATTTACCGGTTTTACTACCACCCCATAGTCATCTACTTTTTTACAATTTCATTTCCCCACTACTTCATGTATGCAAACAATCATAGAACCATTCCGGATAAAATCTGTTGAGCCCATTTATTTTAACACGCCAGCAGAAAGAAAAATTATTTTAGAAAAAGCATTTTATAATCCATTCCTCATACACTCTACAGATGTACTCATTGACTTACTTACAGACAGCGGCACCAGTGCCATGAGTAGTAACCAATGGGCTGGCATCATGCAGGGTGATGAATCGTATGCAGGCAGTCCCAGTTTTTTTAGATTTGAAAAAACAATACAGGATATTACCGGCATGCCATTGATCATACCAACACACCAGGGCAGAGCCGCTGAAAAGATTTTATTCAGTATTTTGGGCAGCAAAGGAAAATACATCGTTAGCAATACCCTGTTTGATACCACCCGTGCCAATATAGAATTTTCGGGTGCTCAAGGTGTTGATCTGATATGTGAAGCAGGTAAACACCCTACCGTTCCAGCGCCATTTAAGGGCAATATGGATGTGGATGCCTTGCAGGCTTTTATTAATGAAAAGGGTGCTGAAAATATACCGCTTTGCATCATCACCGTTACTAATAATTCAGGTGGTGGTCAGCCGGTAAGTATGCAAAACATTAAAGCCGTAAAGCAGGTCTGTACAACCCATAAGATCCCATTATTCATCGATGCCTGCCGCTTTGCCGAGAATGCTTATTTTATTAAACTGCGCGAAAAAGAATATGCAGACAAATCGGTGCCTGAAATTGTAAGAGAACTTTTTTCCTATGCAGATGGTTGTACCATGAGTGCCAAAAAAGATGCGTTTGCTAATATTGGCGGGTTTTTGGCCATGCATAATAAAGAACTTGCACAACATTGCCGCAATCTGCTGATCATGACGGAGGGCTTCCCTACTTACGGCGGCCTGGCTGGCCGTGACCTGGAAGCCATTGCTATCGGGCTGATTGAGGTAATGGATGAACATTACCTGCAATACCGTATACGCAGTATTGAATACCTCACCAATAAATTAATGGCAGCCGGTGTACCGGTTATGCAACCTGCCGGTGGCCATGCTGTTTATCTTGTGGCCAATGAATTTTTATCGCATATTCCTGTAAAGCATTATCCGGGACAAGCCCTGGTAGGTGCCTTATACCTGCATGGCGGTATCAGATCTGTAGAAATTGGCTCACTCATGTTTGGAAAATATGATGACCATGCCAACCTGATACCTGCACAACTGGAACTCGTTAGACTGGCTATTCCAAGAAGGGTGTATACCCAAAGCCATATTGATTATGTATCGGAAGTGATCATAGAAGTTTTTGAAAACCGCAACAACATTAAGGGATTACAGATCATTGAAGAAGCCCCAATGCTGCGGCATTTCACGGCAAAACTAAAACCTATTGAATAAAAAATAAAAATCAATACAATGACAAATATTAAACACAGCTGGGCCGAACCTTACAAAATTAAAATGGTGGAGTTGTTGAAAATGACAACAGCCTCTCAACGCAAAAAAGCCATGAAGGAAGCAGGCTTCAATACTTTTTTATTAAAGTCGGAAGATGTATATATTGATTTACTCACGGATAGTGGTACGTCGGCCATGAGTGACCGTCAGTGGGCAGGAATGATGCTGGGTGATGAAGCCTATGCCGGTAGTCGAAATTTTTATCACCTCGAAGAAGTGGTAAAAGAAGTGTATGGTTATAAATATCTTATTCCAACACACCAGGGCCGGGGTGCCGAAAATATTTTATCAAAGATCCTTATTAAAAAAGGTGATATCATACCGGGTAATATGTACTTTACCACCACCCGATTGCACCAGGAACTGGCTGGTGGAAAATTTGAGGACATTATTATAGATGAAGCACATGACCCCGAGAATGAATTCCCATTCAAAGGAAATGTTGATTTGAATAAACTGCAAAAACTAATCGACAAACATGGGGCAAAAAAAATTCCTTATGTGAGTATGGCCACCAGTGTAAACATGGCCGGAGGCCAACCCATCAGTATGAAAAATTTAAAAGAACTGAGGGCGCTTACCAAAAAACATGGCATCCGGGTTATTCATGATATGACCAGAGTGGCAGAGAATGCCTACTTCATTCAGCAAAAAGAAAAAGGATACCAAAATAAAAGCATTAAGAGCATTGTAAAGGAAATAAACTCATATACAGATGGTGCTACCATGAGTGCCAAAAAAGATGCGTTGGTAAATATTGGTGGATTTTTAGCCGTTAATGACTGGGATGTTTTTGAAGAAGCCAGAAATATGGTGGTGGTGTATGAAGGATTGCACACTTATGGCGGACTGGCAGGAAGGGATATGGAAGCGATGGCCATAGGTATTGGTGAAAGTGTTAATGATGATCATATAAAAGCCCGGGTTGGGCAGGTGATTTACTTGGGAGAAAAAATGCTGGAGTATGGCGTACCTATTGTAAAGCCCATTGGCGGTCATGGCATATTTGTAGATGCCAAAAAGTTTTTGCCACATATCAATCAGGATCAGTTTCCGGCACAAACATTGGCCGCCGAGGTTTATCTGGATGCAGGTGTAAGAACCATGGAAAGAGGCGTTGTATCGGCAGGCAGAAAGGCCAATGGAGAAAATTATTATCCCAAACTGGAATTAGTAAGATTTACGATTCCCCGCCGGGTTTACACACAGGCTCATATGGATGTGATAGCAGAATCTGTAGCGCGAGTGTACGAACGCCGCAATAAAATTAAAGGCATGAAGATGATCTATGAACCGAAATATTTACGCTTTTTTCAAGCTCGTTTTGAGAAGTTGTAGATAAAATCAGTTACCGAAAAAAGAGGCTTTTACTAAGACT
>CANKNL010000250.1 GCA_947483345.1 Chitinophagaceae bacterium
CCGGGAATAAAATAAGATTCTATTCCCCGCTTGTACTAAACATTGCCCAGCAGGAAGGCATTAGTATGGCCGATCTGGAGAATATACCCGGCACCGGACAGGATGGAAGAGTAAGTAAGAAAGATATTTTAGCTTATGTAGCCAATAAAAGCGCTGGCAGCCAGCCAAAACAAACCACTGCAGTACCGGCAACACGAACAATTGAAAATGCTCAAACCAACGACCAGCCCTCCTACCAGCCCCCAACTGTTTTCACCGGCAATGTAGAAGTTATAGAAATGGATCGCATGCGTAAATTGATTGCCAAGCACATGGTAGACAGTAAGCATACTTCGGCACATGTGACCAGCTTTGCAGAATGTGATGTTACGAATTTGGTTTTGTGGAGAGAAAAAATAAAGAAAGAATTTGAAAAAAGAGAAGGCGAAAAAATTACTTATACCCCATTATTTATTGAAGCCATTGTTAAGTGCATTAAAAAATACCCCTGGCTCAGCAGCAGTGTGGAAGGCGATAAAATAATTGTAAAAAAAGATTTGAACATTGGTATGGCAGCCGCTTTACCTAATGGCAATTTGATAGTACCGGTGATTAAAAATGCCGATCAGCTTAATTTAACCGGTTTAACCAAGCAGGTAAATGGTTTGGCCAATGCAGCCCGTTCTGGAAAACTAAGGCCGGATGATACCAGCGGGGGCACTTTCACCTTGACCAATGTGGGCACATTTGGCAGCATCATGGGTACACCCATCATCAACCAGCCACAGGTGGCCATCATGGCTGTTGGCGCCATTAAAAAAAGACCCATGGTTATTGAAACTCCGCAGGGCGACAGCATTGCCATCCGTCATATGATGTATATTTCATTGAGTTACGATCACCGCATTATTGATGGGGCATTGGGTTCTACCTTCTTAAATGCCGTTTCAAAAGAGTTGGAAAATTTTGATATTAACCGAAGTATTTGATCCCGTAGTCATTCGCCTATTGGCAATTTCTGTGGCGATTCGATGATTTAAATTCTCTTAGTTATTTATCAAAGCCCAATCATTTTTAAGCAGGGCATATAGATAGAGATCAATAAATTTACCATTCAGCCATTCAGCCTCTTGTAAAATACCTTCCTGTTTAAAATGCAGTTTTTCAGCAATGGCCTTACTCTTATCATTACCAACTGCACATTTAATTTCAATGCGGTTGAGATTCATTTCGGTAAAGGCATACTTGATCAGTGCCTTACAACATTTGGTAATAATACCTTTGCCTTGTAATCCGTCTGCCAGCCAATAGCCGATCTCAGCCATTTTATTTTGCTGATTGATATAGTGCAAACCAATTCGACCCACAATATTTTTATTAATTATAATGGCATAGCCATAATCAGTATGCGCAGCAGCTCGGTTGTTTGTTTCTATAATGTATTGTGTAATATTGGTAATGCTATGCATGTGATCAACCCAGGGCAGCCATACCCTTAAATAAGCCCGGTTGCTATTCACAAGGTTTAACAACGACTCTGCATGGCACTCTTGTAAAAATTCCAAACTGATGGTATCGTCAACCTGTATTTTCATCAATCAAAAGATTTAGTGTAAACTGATAACA
Source organism: Chitinophagaceae bacterium (assembly GCA_947483345.1). Taxonomy (GTDB): domain Bacteria; phylum Bacteroidota; class Bacteroidia; order Chitinophagales; family Chitinophagaceae; genus Ferruginibacter. Next base: position 1,606 of record CANKNL010000250.1, read on the forward strand.
CGGGTGAGCCGCCACTTGCTATTTTCATTTTTCCAGGTATGCACAAATTTACCAATTGCGTGATGAGCCGTTTTAGGCTCTTCACTGTTTATAAAATAATGCTGGCCCATTTCAATCGCACCAAAATTGGCAATGGGATATACTTCAATACTTCCCTTCACCAACACCCGAGTTACTTTGCCGCATACATATTTTTTTGTTGAAGCCATTATGCTGTCCTTATTGGTCATCAAACCGCCCTTGTCGTGATAAAATTCTATGTCTTCCGAAAAACAATTCGCCATGCTGGGCAGGTCGCAAATATTGTAGGCCCCGAATAAAACACTATCCATGTGAACAATACTATCGTATAATGTCTTCGAATCGGGTTTATAATTTGATGACATGGTTTTTTCAGTTTGAGAATTACATGAAATAATCATCAATCCAAAAATCACCATAAACCCAATTCCCTGTTTTGTATTCACCATAAGACATCATTTTTTAATTTTTATTACACCTGTTGCCACTCATTGAAAGCGGGTAAAGTGTATCCTCATGATAAACTTTCTGCCCTAACAGCCTCCACTTCTGCAACGGTCATTGGCAGTTTTTTTCCCAATAAACGGTATCCTGTTTCAGTAATCAGATAATCTTCTTCTACCCGTATACCACTAAAATCACGATAGTTTTGTAAAGCCGGGTAATTGATGAACTCAGTAAATTTATTCTCGCTTTCCCATTTATCCATCAGTTCGGGGATCATATAAATACCGGGCTCTACAGTTAATGTAAATCCGGGCTCCAGCGCACGGCCCAGCCTTAATGATTTTATACCAAACTGGGTGCTTTTTTTAAGCTCATCGGTATAACCAACATAGGTTTCGCCCAGGTCTTCCATATCATGAACATCCAGACCAATCATATGTCCTAAACCACATTGAAAGAACATGGCATGCGCTCCGGCAGCAACTGCTTCGGCGGCATTGCCTTTCATTATACCCAGTTGCTGCATGCCTTCCACAATTTTTTGTGCCGCATTTAAATACACCTCTTTAAATAAAACACCCGGTTTTAACATGGCTACAGATGTTTGATGTGCATGCAAAACAATCTCATACATTTCTTTTTGCCGGTCTGTAAATTTTTTACCAACCGGAAAAGTACAGGTAAGATCACCCGCATAATGCATATCGTTTGCAGCGCCTGCATCACACAAGATCATTTGTCCTTCTTTGATGGTATGGCCACTATATACATTGTGCAGGGTTTCGCCATGAATGGTAACGATAGGATGAAAAGACAGGCTTGCATTACTGGCATAAGCTGTTTCTTTTACCTTAGCCATCACTTCATATTCTTTCATACCGGGTTTGGCAAAACGCATAGCAGCCAGGTGCATATCAGCACTGATTATGGTGGCTTTATCCATTTCAGCCACCTCCCTATTTTCTTTATAAGCCCGCTGACTGATGATGGCTTTAATTAAAGGCACTGAAACAAATTGATCAACTGCGTCTACACCTACCTGTAACCATTGAGCCAGTTTAATTTTGTTTTCGGAACGATAGGGCGGAGTGACATGTATTTTTCTGCCACTGGCCATGGCTTGCCGAATCACGGTTTCAATATGATTATAGGGCCGTGTTTTTGAAACACCAACTGCATGGGCCATGTCCACAAGCGAAGGCAGCGGCCCTGTCCAAACAATATCTTCGATGGTTAATTCATCCCCAAAGATGATCTCTGCACCGGTATCCGCATCAATAACTGCCACAAGTGAAGCCGTATTAATTCCAAAATAATATAAAAAATGACTATCCTGCCTAAACGGGTACCAATTGTCCTTATAATTCATACTGCTCTCTTCATTGCCCAATAAAATGATAAGGCCCGTTAAACCGTTTTTTCGTAAACCAGCACGTCTGTTGGCATAAACAGCAGATTCAAATAATCTGAATTGCATAATTTTATTTTTTAATTAGCATCAATAAGATGGTTGTTATACATATACATATCGAATACAGAAAAAATGACCTGATCATCAATCTTTCTTTTACCCAAAAAACAAATGCCCAAACAGGTAACACAAACAATATCGCCAGCATGGGAAGCCAAACTAACTCATAGCCTGCTCCAACTAAAGCAAAGTGATAAACATCAAATACCTGCCCAAAAAACCAGTATATCATCCCACAAATACTCAGTATGAAAAACAATTTACCGGTATTATTATTTTTATTGCTGGCCGAATCCTGTGACATGGATATCCTGTTTTTAGAAACTGAATAATTAAAGCCAATGCAACAGCCCATCATATACAGACTGGTATATTTATTTTGAAATATGAAGTTGCCTATCAAAAAAACACATCAGGCTTATTGATTACGATGAGTCTAAAAAAGTTCTTTAGGCTCATCCTTATAGTTAAAATTTGAAACTGTCCAACCCGTGCCGTTGTTATAAAGGATGAAGTCGAATGTAAGAAAATAATTCTCGAACTTCAGCAAATATCTTCTGCGGGCTATTGAATTTTTTATGGCTTTTTCTTCAATCAGTTCATACCCTACTAACTTTTTGTAAACCGGCATAATATTGGTCATTTGTTCATTCATTGTGATGTCTATACCGTTTACTGTAGCCGTATCCATAACAGAATTTTGCTTAAATAGCTGAATCCCTTTCGAAAAATTACCCTCCACAAAAGTCTGCATCACCTTATCACAATACGTATTTAAACTGTCTCTGCTTGTAAAAGCTTTTGTTTGACTGTAAGACATTAAAACAGTTATACTAAGGAAGAATGTCAAAATCCATTTAGTCATATTCTATTGTTAAATTGGTGAATGTTACCTACTATAATATTAAGCTATAAATATACA
>CANKNL010000251.1 GCA_947483345.1 Chitinophagaceae bacterium
GCCGGTTCGGTTGATACAGTTTCTATATATAGTAACAGTATGCATAAATCCATAAAAGCTGTTGTTATCATACCGGATAACTACCATACAGCAACATCCAGTTTTCCGGTGGTGTATCTTTTGCATGGCTACGATGGCTGGTATAGTAACTGGATCATACGTGCACCAGAATTAAAAGACTATGCAGATAGGTATCAAACTCTAATTGTTTGTCCGGATGGCGCCACCAATAGTTGGTACTTCGACAGCCCTGTAGATACAGCATACAGATATGAGACTCATATTGCTTTTGAAGTTGTGAGTTTTGTGGATAAAAATTACAGAACGATTGCCGATAAAAACCATCGGGCTATTACCGGGCTTAGTATGGGTGGCCATGGCGCTTTATTTCTTGGTTTAAAACATGCCACTATTTTTGGTGCGGCCGGCAGCATGAGCGGCGGTGTTGATTTAAAGGAGAGTAAAAACCGGTTCGATATCAGCAAAAGAATTGGCGATACAGTTACCTATGCAGGCAATTGGCATGATTTAACGGTTGTTAATTTAATAGAAAGTTATTCCCATACAGATTTAAAAATAATTTTTGATTGCGGTGAAAAAGATATTTTTATTGAAGGTAACCGCAGGTTGCATCAAAAAATGCAGCAATTAAAAATACCGCATTCATATACCGAAAGGCCGGGGCAGCATAATTGGGAATATTGGAAAAATGCCATACCCTTTCAATTATTATTCTTTAACCGGTTTTTTCAATTGTCGGGCCACTGAGTTTACACTGGAAATAGGCTTTTTAAAAATTGATAAAGTCTTTTAATTCATCATGCTATGCAGTTGATGAATCACTAACCACCTGAAGTTGTTCGGCCATCCCTCACCACTTTCTTTTTACCTTTATTTTTCTTTTCCCATTCAAGCATTTCTGTTGTTTTTTCCACTTCTTTCTTTTTTTCAACTGGTGCAATCACCGTCTTTTTGTTTTCAGTGGGTGCTTCTAAATGGCCACGCTCATACCTTTCTACTTTTATCAGGCGGCCTGTACCCGGATCAAAATATTTCCATTCGCCATGCTTTACACTGTATTGATCGGCCTTTACAATCTTATAATCAATAATCTCATTATTGCCTTCGCCATACACAGCTATGGTATCATAAGGGGCTTCTGGGTCATAACCGCGCCAGGATTCCTCCCTGATCAGATCGCCCAGGTATGTATAATATTGCTGAATGCCATCTTTGCCACCCAGTTTATAAAATTCAACTGCAATAATATCGCCAACCAAACTATAATTTCGCCAAATGCCTTCCTTGTTATTATTTTTATAAATACCCTCTTCTTCATAACCGGGCTCGCCTCTTAAGGGCTCCACATGTATTACCCATTTGCCCTGTTTCATACCTTTAGAATCTATGGCATTCAGGGTATCGCCTTCGGCAGAAATGGTAAATGTTTTATACTGTGCCATGCCATTCATCAAAAACAAAAACTGGATGATGGTCAATATCAACAATTGCCGTATTTTTAAAACTTGCATAACATCGTGATTATTGTTTGCTTCATTCAAACCAAAACAAACTGATGAAAAATCTTTTCAAATTTACAGTATTACTGCTTTTTATAAATGTTAATTCTGTTCAGGCTCAGGTAAAACCCAGTACGGCTGCTGATCGTATTAACGGTTTACAAAAAAGAAAATTGCTTGAAGACAGCAGTCTTTTAAAAGACATTAAGTTTCGTAACGCGGGGCCCAGTATTATGAGTGGCAGGGTAGTGGATGTGGATGTAAATCCTGCAGACCCAACAGAATTTTATGTGGCTTATGCGTCGGGTGGTTTATGGTACACCACCAATAACGGGCAAAGTCTGGTGCCTGTTTTTGATAAAGAAAATGCGTTCAGTATCGGCGACATAGCTGTTAACTGGCGTACAGGAATGATTTGGGTGGGTACAGGCGAGTCTAACAGCAGCCGCTCTTCTTACTCGGGTTTGGGTGTATATAAGAGTTCGGATAAAGGTAAAACCTGGGACTATCTTGGCCTTCCCGAGAGTCATCATATTGGTAAAATAAATTTGCATCCAACCGATAATAATATGGCCTGGGTTGCGGTGCTTGGCCATTTATATTCTGCTAATAAAGAGCGGGGCATTTACAAAACGATTGATGCTGGTAAAACCTGGAAGCAAACTTTATATATTGATGATAATACCGGCGCCGTAGACATGGAGATTAATCCAAAAAATCCGGATGAATTGTATGCCGCCATGTGGTACCGTACCAGGCGGGCCTGGAATTTTGAAGAATCTGGAAAAACGTCGGGCATTTATAAAAGTACAGATGGCGGAAATACCTGGAAGCCTCTCATGCAGCCGGGAAATGGATTTCCAACAGGAACGGGCATTGGTAGAATTGGCGTTGCTGTTTTTGCTGCCAATCCAAATATTGTTTATGCCACAGTTGATAATCAGGATCGCCGCCCCGATACAGCACAAAAAAAAATGGATAGTAATTATGTGCTCAAAGATTTTAAAAATTTAACGAAAGAAAATTTTTTAATGCTGGATGATAAAAAATTAGATAGTTTTTTAGCCGACAATGATTTCCCCGAAAAATACAAAGCCGCATCAGTAAAAGAGCTGGTTAAAAATGATCAGGTAAAGCCAACGGCTGTTTATGATTATTTATTTGATGCCAATGCCGCCCTGTTTGAAACACCCATCATTGGTTGCGAAATTTACCGAACTGATGATGCCGGTGTAAGCTGGAAAAAAGTGAATACAAAAGCATTGAATCTGTATAATACTTATGGCTATTATTTTGGAAAGATTTCGGTGAGTCATACCAACGAAAATAAAGTGGTGATCAGTGGATTTAATTTATTGTTGAGTGAAGATGGCGGTAAAACATTTACATCAACGGATAAGTCTGCAACGCATCCCGACTGGCATGGCTGCTGGATTAATCCCAATAAAGACAGTCATTGGATAGCCGGAAATGATGGTGGCTGTAATGTTACTTATGATGATGGGAAACATTGGTTTAAAGCTAACACAACGTCGGTTGGGCAGTTTTATAATATCACAGTTGATGATGCAAAGCCATATAATATCTATGGTGGATTACAGGATAATGGCACCTGGTTTGGCCCTTCAACTGCCAAAGATAATGACCAATGGAATTATGAAGCAGTTTATCCATGGAAGAATATGGGCGGTGGCGACGGTATGCAGGTGCAGATTGATACAAGAGATAATAAAACACTATATGCCGGCTCACAGTTTGGTTTTTATGGCAGAAGAAGTACAGAAGGTGGCCGCGGGATGTCTTTGTATCCACGCCCCGATCTTGGTGAACCCAAATTGCGGTTTAACTGGCAAACACCTATCTGGTTAAGCCGTCATAACCAGGATGTTTTTTATTATGGTGCCAATAAATTTTATCGGAGTTTACAAAAGGGAGAAAAAATGGAAGTCCTAAGCGACGATTTAACAAATGGGGCAAAGGAAGGGGATATCCCTTTTGGCACCAGCACCACATTGGTTGAATCGCCTATGAAATTTGGGTTGATCTATTTGGGCACAGATGATGGTAATATTCAGGTTAGCAAAGATGCAGGTTATACCTGGACAAAAATCAGTGCCGGTTTACCAAAGTCTGTTCAAGGAATGTATGTAAGTCGTGTTACACCTTCTGCATTTAAAGAGGGAAGGGTTTATGTTACAATGAATGCTTACCGTAATGATAATTTTGGCGCATACTTATTTATGAGCGAAGATTATGGAACAACATGGATACCATTGGGTATGGATTTACCCGCTGAGCCTTTGAATGTGGTAAAAGAAGATCCGAAAAAAGAAAATATTATTTATGTGGGAAGCGATAATGGCCTGTATGTTTCTTTTAACAGGGGCACAACATTCATGAGTGCCGGGATGAACCTGCCGCGTGTACCGGTGCACGATATAGCCATTCAGAGAAGAGACAATGAACTGGTTTTAGGTACGCATGGCCGCAGTATTTATATTACCAAATTAGATGGGGTGCATAAAATTTATGAAAAAATGATGGGAGAGAAAAAATAAAGCAGATGTGCCAAATCTTAAATATTCTGTCAGCCTGAGTTTGTTGGAGGGGAGTTATAAATAATTATTTTGGCTTCATCAGGACAAACCTTACACTTCATAATAATGCATCAATGCAACTCAATCGTTTCTACTTCGGGTATATCTTTTAAAATGAGTTGAATATGTTTGTGTTGTGCCTTTGGTTTAAAATCCTGTAAAATTTCCAGTACATCACGGTCAATATAAACACTATTGGAGCCATTGATCTCCACAATAGCCTCTTCGGGCAAGTCATCCAGCATTTCTAAAAATTTTTTCTTGTTCAAAAAACTTACATTCATCGACAGCTCAATGGTAATATATTTTATTTTTCCGTCTGTTTTTTCTTTATAGGTAA
>CANKNL010000252.1 GCA_947483345.1 Chitinophagaceae bacterium
GCCCAACACAGGAGAAACTAAGCCGTGATCCAGAGCCCAAATAGGATAACGAAAGTTATTAGAAAGAGACCATAGATCTGTGCAGATTTCTTCCTGGTTTTTTCATGTTTGTACCAAAATAAACTTGTTTTTGGTGAAATGAAACCAATAATCATTAATAATAAACAGGCTAAAATTAACAGGAATAATATATTTTCAAATGGCATAGCTGGTTTGTTTTGTAGAGGCTTGTTAAATTTAAAATTGTCCTTTTAAAATTAAGAAAGAATAATTATATGCTGGCAGGTGCAGCTCCACTGGCGCCAGTAGGGTAGATGGGAAACTGTTATTCAATTAAAACAAAAGCCGCCCAATAGTATGGTCTGTATTTTTTTCGCATTTCCTGCTGTGCAGAAGCCAGCGCCTCTCTTGCCGTTTTGCCTTGTAGATAATTAGTATAAAATATTTGCATCAGCTCAGCAGTTTCTGCATCCGGTACTTTCCACAAACTGAGCAGCATGTTTTTTACTCCCGCCATTTTAAATGCTCTTTGCAAGCCAAACACGCCTTCATTTCCTTTTATATCTCCTAAGGCAGTTTCGCAGGCACTGAGTACTACCAAATCGGTTTTGCTTAAATCCATCTGTGCTATTTCATACGCCGTTACTATTCCATCTTCTCTGCCTGATATGGGTGATCCGCCGCTCCATACTCTGTTAGCTCCCGATAATACGATACCGCTTCTCAGCAACGGGTCATCCGCAAGGGTAAAAGAATTTTTTTCGGCCACGGCAAAGCCTTCCTTCTTTTTCTTTTCCGGATCGGGAAGAAAAAAACCATGCGTTGCAAGGTGTAAAATTTTTGGCGATTGTCCGCTTAAAGATTTGAACTGTTCTTCTGTGGCATTGATTTGAGAAAAAGAGGTGGTATTTATTTTATTTTGGTAAAAGAGGGTTTGAATATTTTTTATTTCTTCAGCAGTACCGGAAAGTTGTTTCCAACTACCGACTGTCTCACCCCTGTTGGCGGATGCTGTAATTAAAGTATTTGCCTTTTCACTAACAGCCATGTTTGTTATTATAGAAATACTATCCATTGTAAATTGGCAATCGCCAAATAATGTTATAGATGTAGTTGAATTTTTCTTCTCTTCTGTTAGGGCTAATTGCCGGGTACTGGTATATTGATTTAGTTCGTATTTATCCAACAGTAATTGACTATCGCCGGCGGGTAATGCATGAAAGGCTACTTTGTATAATAACCCGGCTGGAGAATAGTCTATTTTTTTTATTCCTTTCAGATAAGGGAGTAAGGGCTTACAGATTAATGCATATAAGCTATCGCCGGAAATGGCTGGCTTGTTGTCTTCATCTATCGCATCACTACGGTAAATAGCCTTAATAGTAGCTGCACCAATTGTTGATGAAAAATATTTACCCAGTTGTTTCTCTTCGCAAAGGGGAACAAATATTGGAATTGAATCATTTTTTCGCAATATATACGCTGCATACATAGTACTGTCTGTCCATTCTTTATTATATAAATCAAACCGGACAAACTCAATAGCCACTTCGTCTTCTCCTAAATATTTTTGCACATCTGTCATTGAAATACGAAGGGCATTCTGCTGTTTGCGAAACCCGGCTGATTTACGATTGAGTTCTTTTTCAAGATTTTCAATACTAGCTTCCAGCTCTTGTAAATCTGCTCTTCTGTTTGCTATTGGTAATGAATATTGTTTTGATAAAATTTTTTTGTCATTTTGCCAATTAGTAAATAGCTTATTAATAACAGTATCCTTGCTGCTTCTTACGGCTTCTATTGCATTTTTAGTATCAGATAGCGATAACGACTTTAGCAACAACTGCAAATTGTAATTGTCTTTGTAGAAGCGGGGGGAGGCATTACGGAAGTTGTATAAAAAGCTGTTGTTGCTATTGTTTAAAGTAATATTGTTGGTAAGATAATTACCTTTTTCTTTTTCTGACTGGATACTGAATACCGTTAGCAGGTTTTTGATTTCAATTTTATTCGCTTCATTTAAAAGTGGTTCAGCTTTTTTATGCTGATTCATATTTTGATATAATAATGAGAGATTATTCAGGCTGGTTGAATAGGCAGAAGTTTCACCCAGCATTTTTTTAAAGATTTCTTTAGCCTGAATGAACAAGGGTTCGGCTTTTTCATACTCACCCATGTCTTTATATAATAATGCCAAATTGTTTAGGCTGGTGGCATAACCCGGGTGGTCTTCTCCCAATTTAGTTTGATAAATTTTTTTTGCCTGAACGTATAAAGGTTCGGCTTTTTTATATTCGCCCATTTTTTTATATAATACCGCCAGGTTATTTAAGCTGGTGGCATAGGTTGGATGGTCTTCTCCCAATTTATTTTGATAAATTTTTTTTGCCTGAACGTATAAAGGCTCGGCTTTTTCATATTCACCCATGTCTTTATATAATGCCCCTAGGTTGTTTAAGCTCATGGCATAGTCTGGGTGGTCTTCTCCCAATACTTTTTGATATACTTTTTTTGCCTGAACGTATAAAGGTTCGGCTTTTTCATATTGACCCATGTCTTGATATAATACGGCCAGGTTGTTTATGCTGGTGGCATAACCCGGGTGGTCTTCTCCTAATGCTTTTTTATCAATTGCAGTTGTCTGTATATACAGGATTTCGGCTTTTTCATATTGACCCATTTCTTGATATAATAATGCCAAATTGTTTAGGCTGGTGGCATAACCCGGGTGAGCTTCTCCCAATGATTTTTTAAAAATTTCTTTTGTCTGAATAAACAAGGGTTCGGCTTTTTCATATTCACCCATGTCTTTATATAATGCCCCTAAGTTGTTAAGGATGGCAGCATAGTTCGGGTGGTCTTCTCCCAATTTCTTTTTATATGTTTCTTTTACCAGAATGTACAAAGGTTCAGCTTTCTCATATTCACCCATGTTCCGGTATAATTCTGCCAGGTAGTTCAAACTCTGGGTATAATCCGTGTGATTCTCTCCTAAAATTTTCTTTCTGATTTCTTTTGCCTGAATAAACAAGGGTTCGGCTTTTTCATATTCACCCAACTGTAGATATAATGCTGCCAGGTTGTTCAGGCGGGTAGCATATTTTACTGTACTGTCTCCTGATATTTTTTTTTCTACTTCAATTATTTTTAAATAAAGTGGTTCTACCTTAATAAATTCATTCTGCTCATAATACAGACTGGCAAAGTTGTTCAGGCAGGTTACATAGTTATAATCAGTTTCTCCTGAAATATTTTCCCATATTCCAGTGGCCTGAATATAGTAAGGCTCTGCTTTTTTGAAGTCCTTTTGCTGTTTGTATAAATCACCCAGGTATTGTAAAAGGATGGCATATTGTGATGTATGATCTCCGGATGCTTTTTTTCGACTATTTAGTAGTTGCATCAGGGTTAGTTCTGCTTTGTTATATTGATTGGTTGTTCTATATAAAAGAGCCAGAGCGTTCAGCGTTTTCAGGTAATCCTCGTTCTGTTCACCTTTTACTTTTTTTAAATTGGATATAGATTCTATATACAAAAGCTCTGCTTTTTCGTATTGCTTCACTTTAACATAACAGTCCGCTTGGAAACTAATGATATGTGAGTAGCTGACTGTAGTATCTCCATATTTCTGTTTATATTGATAGATTAGGGAATCCCCGGTCAGCAATGCTTTTTCATATTCTTTTTTCTTCTTCAACTCTACAAACCGGTTTAATAGTTCCTCTATCTTCTGTGCTTTACCAGAAGCAGAAAAAAGGAATAATATTAAAATGAAAAAATAGGTCTTCGCCATGGGTTGTTATTAATAACGTAAATGTAGCATTAGCGTAGCGTTATCAAAATAAATAGTTCTTTGAAAATATTGTCAGTTTTGATTTGTCGCCATAAAAAACAAATACTTGTTCAAAAAAAATCCCGGCAATGAACTCGTCGGGATGTAAATAATTTATAGAGATGCTTCGTGCCTCAGCAACAGCCGCACATTACCCCTCAAAATACTTATGAAAATAGGGTATTGTTTCAATGCCTTTATAAAAATTAGCCAGGTCAAATTTTTCGTTGGGGCTGTGCAGGTTATCGCTGTCTAAGCCAAAACCCATTAACACTACTTTTACGCCTAACTCTTTTTCAAATAACGAACAAATGGGTATGCTGCCACCACCACGTACAGGGATAGGTGTTTTACCAAAAGTTGTTTCCATGGCTCTGGATGCGGCTTTGTAGGCACTGCTGTCTATGGGCGTAAGGTAGGGCTCACCACCGTGGTGCAGTGTGGCTTTTACGGTAACATAGGCGGGTGCAATACTGTGCAGGTGATTTATTAACAGCTCAGTCATTTTATCGCTGCCCTGGTTTGGTACCAGCCTGGCTGATATTTTTGCAAATGCTTTTGAAGGTAAAACGGTTTTGGCACCTTCACCTGTATAACCGCC
>CANKNL010000253.1 GCA_947483345.1 Chitinophagaceae bacterium
GATAAATGCATCAAACAGCAGGGCATTCAGCGCTATTTTTTCCTGCCAGAAAATGATGTTGAACAAAATGGCACCGGCGAATAGCAGTACCATTTTAATTGCTGGAGTCTTCATGATTTATTTTTAAAAGTTGAATAATAAATAGTTCAATACAGTAACAATAGCCAGTGAGCAGGCTGTTAATTTTTTGCATCGTTATTGATTTTATGAATGAGTGATTCTGTCGGTTGCTGTAAAATGGAAAACCAGGACCAGTTTTTAATGGGTATACTTTGCTTACCCCGCCGGTAAGCCATCCTGAATTTTTTCCAATACTCGGGCATGGTTACATAACCGTATAAAACCGTTGCTGTCACGGGAAAAGAGATATGCCCGTTGCCCAGCATAAAGCACTGTAGGCAAACTTCTCCTTCATCAGTTGTATCGTACTGCAAAAGAATATGCTTCATATCATGCTTGGCATAATGCGGCAACAGTTTTAAATTCCTGTGCTGTAAAAAATGTATAAGGTCGTAGCCAAGGGTCCCCACAGGAAATTCGCCCAGCTGTTCTGCAGTGTAAGGAAATACCTGCGGCCTTCTTACAAACCTCAACATGGGCAGCGCCATATTGTGTGTAAGAAAGACCAGTGTTCTGGAACGCAGGCCAGCCAGTATGGAATAGAATTTATTCATTGGTTTTAATTTGATTTCTGAAAAGCAAGACTGAAGCCAAAGCCGAAAAGATTATACAGAGGCCCACTACAATCTTGGCGTTTTTAAATTCGGCACCTATTGTATAAATAAAAAGCAACGCACCTGCTGCAGAACAAAACAACGCTGTGCGAAGTACAAACTGAAGCAGGTCATTCCCTTTCTTATCTGCAGCCTGGCCCATTAAAGTAATAAACCAAACAAGACCAACCATAGGCACACTAAATACAAATGAAAAAATAATTGATAAAGCCAAGGTGCTGGCACCCCCATTCAGGCGTCCGTTATCTAACACTTCGAGAGAGAAAGCGCTCAGTACGCCATTTAAAAGTGATGCTATAAACCAGATGCCTATAAAAATAAATGTAGTTTTTAGGTATTTATTCATAATTTGAAAGTACTTTGTATTTCAAAGTGTTAGTGCAAAAAAAATTATTTTACCGATCCGATCATTTTCGTCAATGCCTCCAGGTGCAGTTTGAATTCTTTTTCACCGGTCTTTGTTATTGCATAGGTTGTATTTGTTTTTCGGCCAATAAATCCTTTAGTGAATTTTATAAAGCCGCTCTCGTCCAGTGTTTTTAAATGACTGGCCAGGTTGCCATCTGTGATATCGAGTAATTCTTTCAATTCATTAAAGCTAACGCCATCATTCACCATCAGGGCACTCATAATGCCCAGACGGATACGGCTGTCAAATATTTTATTCAGATTTTCTATCGGATTTTTCATCAGGCTAATCATTTTATTTCCGTTCGTATTTCCACCACATCATTACACCATAAACAATATGCAGCACACCAAAGCCCATGGCCCAAAACTGTAAACCATAACCAATCCACCATAAATTAAAAAGCCCCAGCATAATTTGGCCATAGCCCAAATACCGAACTTCACCCAATGTGTATTTACTGGCATTTACCAATGCCAGTCCGTAAAAAATTAAACAGCCAGGCGCTACAAGTTGGTATTCACCCATCTGCATCATTCTTATTAAAAAAATACCCCCCACAGTAACCGGTATCACCATATTCCAAAATAAACGAACAGTAGTTATACCCCACATGGGTATACCGTTTTTTTTACTTCTTAAATATGTAAAAACAAATGCAGAAACAAATGCGGCCAGAAAAGTTATGGTGGCAATCCAAAAAAGATCATTGATCAATTCGTAACCATTTGATGTCATCAAGAGGCTAAGTTGGCAATCGCCTTTAACCCAGCAATGTATTTTCTGGCTGGCAAACCAGGCGCCAGCCAGGGCACAAATACCTGCGGCTATACCACTTAAGCCACTCAAACTTATAAAGCGGCTGCTGCGTTCCATCATTTTTTTGATGTGCTGCAGGTCTTCCAGGGATTGTTGCTGTGTATCCATATAAAAGCACTTTGAAATACAAAGTACGATATTGATTTTGAATTGTGCAAATTATTTTTTGAGCCGGGCTGTTAAATTTTTTTCAGCTGCATTGGCGTCGCACTCTTTTACATCATATCTTTAATCAGCAATTAACAAACAGTCTCTACTAAAACACCAACAACTCATATGCCAAGAATTTCATTTCTTTCCTTTTGGTTACTCCTGTTTCATACCGGTTTTTCGCAAACTGCCATCAACCCCGCAGCCATTGATATTGTAAGGGATTCTTTTGGCGTGCCGCATATTTTTGCCAAAACAGATGCTGAAGTTGCCTATGGCCTGGCCTGGGCCGAAGCCGAAGATGATTTTAAAAGCATGCAGGAAGTGATATTACCGGCCAAAAATCTAATGGCAAGTGTACTCGGTAAAAAAGGCGCAGCCGGTGATTATGCCTTTGCCCTTTTTCGTTGCCGGGAAATAACTGAAGAAAAATGGAATACACTTACACCTGCTTTTTTAAAACTGATCGATGGCTATGTGCAGGGCATTAATGATTATGCAGCTAAAAACCCCAACGAAATCATTCACAAAAAAATATTTCCACTAACGGCAAAAGAATATATCTCTTCATCGGTATTTGCCTTAACCATTTTTAATGGCGCCGATCAGGCCCTCATCAGAATATTTAATAACAGCGAATGGGAAGCACCTGAATTAAACAAAAAAGGCAGTAACTCTTCGGCCATCAGCTCATCAAAAACAACAACAGGCGAAGCCTTCCTTTTAATTAATGCACACCAGCCAAACACTGGCCCACAGGCATTTTACGAAGCACATCTCTGTAGCGAGGAGGGCTTAAATGTTACCGGTGGTTTATTAGCCGGCGGCCCCTGTATTTTACATGGTGCCAATGAAAACCTGGGCTGGGCACATACGGTGAATTACTGCGACCGGATTGATGAATTTCAACTGGAGATGAACCCTGATAATCCATTGCAGTATAAGTTTGACGGGCAATGGCTTGACCTGGAAGTAAATACAATAAAACTTAAAATAAAAGGCATACCCATTAATGTAAAAAGAAAAATTTACTGGAGTAAGTATGGTGCCACTATGAAAAATAAACAAGGTTTCTTTTCGATGCGGCTGGGTGCCAATATGAAAATTGGTGTACTGGACCAATGGTACCAGATGAATAAGGCGAAGAATTTCACTGAGTTTTATACCGCTTTAAACAGGCAGGAACTAAGCATGTTCAACATCATGTATGCCGACAGGTTTGATACCATCTTTTATGTGAACAACGCCCTAATGCCGGTAAGAGATCCATCACTTACATACAACTGGAAAAAAACATTACCGGGCAATACATCCAAAACCTTGTGGACCAATTTCAGAACTGAAAAGGAATTACCACAGTACATTAATCCCAAAAGCGGGTTTTTATTCAATACCAATCATTCTTCCTTTTTAGCAACGGCTGCTGCCGATAATTTAAAAGCATCATCATTTCCAAAAGCAGATGGCTGGGAAGAATATCACCTGAACCGCAGTGTGCGATACCTGGAATTATTTCCGCAACAGGAAAAACTGAGTTATGAAAAATTTAAGCAGATAAAATTTGATAAACAATTGCCTGCCGTAATGCAATATCCTTACAAACTGGATTCGATGTTTTTGTTGAACGAAACTGCATACCCTGCTCTTGCATCTGTAATAACAACTTTTAAAAACTGGGATAAGCGTGGTGATGCAGAAAGTAAGGGCGCCGCTATTTTTCTTTTAACCTACGAATACCTCAAAAAAGAATTACAAGGCCAAGACCCCAGGCCGATAACCCAACAGGAAGCCATTGAAACATTTACCCATGTGACTAATTATATGCAATCTCATTTTGGAACAACCGATTTAAAACTTGGAGATATCCAGAAATTGGTAAGGGGTGTAAAAGAATGGCCCTTGGGTGGTTTTCCCGATCTGCTATCACCACAATGGACAGAACCCATGGCAAATGGCAGGCTAAAATCTATTGGCGGCGACGGACTGATTATGTTTGTTCGTTTTCAAAAAAACGGGTTACCCAAAATTGAAACCATCAACATGTTCGGTGCCAGCGCTAAACCCGGTAACAAACATTTTGACGATCAGGTGGACCTGTATCTGCAACAAAAAACAAAAGTGATGACTTTGGATAAAGCAACAGTGTATAAAACGGGAGAAAAGATTTATCATCCGGAGTGATGATGACCAATTAAATTGTACCCAATATTTTAATTATTTTCTCGCAGGCAATTGTTATCTCATCATTTCTTATTGTTAATGGCGGTGCAATGCGTAAACAATTTGATGCAA
The DNA here is from genome assembly GCA_947483345.1 of Chitinophagaceae bacterium. GTDB lineage: Bacteria > Bacteroidota > Bacteroidia > Chitinophagales > Chitinophagaceae > Ferruginibacter. The sequence continues at coordinate 4,405 of CANKNL010000253.1, forward strand.
ATAAAAACCAATCGGTAAA
>CANKNL010000254.1 GCA_947483345.1 Chitinophagaceae bacterium
AGCAAGACCTGTAAAGTATGCAGTAAATGCAGCTGCAGCAAACAGCAAATGGTATAGCCGCTCCATGGGCTTATTGGGTACATTGATTTTATTCTTTTTGATCATTCACATTTCTAAATTTTTTATTGATACTAAGATAGCCATGTATGCTAATGGTGGTGCCAATGATGCCAGTCAGAATTTATTTGAAGAAATGAAAGCGGAGTTTCAAAAATGGTGGGTTGTAGTGATCTATGTTGTTGGTGTTATTTCATTATTCTGGCATTTATTACATGGTTTTCAAAGTGCCTTTCAAACATTGGGCCTACATCATAAAAAATATACGCCAATCATTAAACTCTGTGGCATCGGCTACTCCATTATCGTTTGTATATTGTTTGCTTTAATGCCGGTTGCTCTTTATTTGGGATGGGTCAACTAATTTAATAAATAACTGATTAATTAATCTACTAATAACAATACAATGTCTTTAGATTCAAAAATACCACAAGGCGAAATGGATAAAAAGTGGACCGACTATAAAGGCCATGTAAAACTCGTTAACCCTAGCAATAAACGTAAACTTGAAGTGATCGTCGTGGGTACCGGTCTTGCCGGAGCCTCAGCAGCCGCCTCTTTGGGCGAGATGGGGTATAACGTAAAAGCATTTTGCTTTCAGGATAGTCCGCGCCGTGCACACAGTATTGCGGCACAGGGTGGTATAAATGCAGCCAAAAATTATCAGAATGATGGGGACTCAGTTTTTCGTTTATTTTATGATACGGTAAAGGGGGGTGATTACAGGGCCAGAGAGGCCAATGTACACCGGTTAGCCGAAGTCAGTAATGCCATCATTGATCAATGCGTGGCTCAGGGGGTTCCTTTTGCCAGAGAGTATGGCGGCTTATTAAGTAATCGTAGTTTTGGTGGCACTCAGGTACAGCGTACATTTTATGCAGCCGGACAAACGGGTCAGCAATTATTATTAGGTGCTTATAGTGCTTTAGAAAGGCAGGTGGCACTTGGTAATGTGACCATGTATAATCGTCATGAAATGCTTGACATTGTAAAAATTGATGGTAAAGCAAGGGGCATAATAGCCCGGGATTTAGTCAGTGGAAATTTAGAAAGGCATTTTGGTCATGCGGTCTTATTATGTACCGGTGGTTATGGTAATGTATTTTATTTAAGTACCAATGCCATGGGAAGTAATGTTACAGCCATTTGGAAGGCACATAAACAGGGTGCCTTTTTTGGTAATCCCTGTTTTACACAAATTCATCCAACATGCATTCCGGTGAGTGGCGATTACCAAAGTAAGTTAACCCTGATGAGCGAAAGCTTACGTAATGACGGGCGCATTTGGGTACCTGCGAAGAAGGATGAAAATCGTAAGGCAATTGATATACCTGAAGAAGAAAGAGATTATTATTTAGAACGCAGATACCCTGCATTTGGAAACCTGGTGCCTCGTGATGTGGCATCAAGGGCTGCAAAAGAAAGATGTGATGAGGGGTATGGCGTAGGTACAACCAAGTTGGCTGTTTATCTCGATTTTAAAGATGCCATTATACGTTATGGTAAAATTGAAGCCAGTAAATCTGGGAATGAACAAACCAATGATCAAACAATAATTAAGCTGGGCAAGGCTGTCATAGAAGAAAAATATGGTAACCTTTTTGAAATGTATGAAAAAATAACCGGAGAAAATCCTTACGAAATGCCCATGAGAATTTATCCGGCTGTACATTATACTATGGGAGGTTTGTGGGTGGATTATGAATTACAGACAACCATACAGGGATTATATGCCTTGGGCGAAGCCAACTTCAGCGATCATGGAGCTAACAGGCTTGGCGCCAGTGCTTTGATGCAGGGCTTGGCAGATGGGTATTTTGTGATCCCTTATACTTTGGGTAATTACCTGGCTGATGATATTAGCACAAAATCTATACCCACTTCACATCCTGCTTTTGAAGAGGCAGAGAAAACAGTAAGTGAAAGGATCAATAAATTGATGGGAATTAAAGGAAACCAAACAGTTGAAAGCTTTCATAAACGTTTAGGAAAAATTATGTGGGATAAATGTGGTATGGCCCGAAATGAAAAAGAATTACAGGAAGCGATTACTGAAATTCAGGCATTAAAAAAAGAATTTTGGGCTGATGTAAAAATACCGGGTGAGATCAATGAAATGAATCCTGAGCTTGATAAAGCCGGTAGGGTGGCTGATTTTATTGAATTGGGTGAATTAATGTGTATCGATGCTTTGAATAGAAATGAAAGTTGCGGCGGACATTTTAGAGAAGAATCGCAAACAGAAGAAGGGGAAGCAAAACGCAACGATGAAAATTACAGTTATGTATCTGTTTGGGAATTTAAACAGGAAAGCAACTGGCAATTAAATAAAGAGGCCTTAACTTTTGACATCGTTAAACCAACACAGCGGAGTTATAAGTAAAGCTACTGCTAACTTATTACAGGGCTATGTTGTATGACGGGTTATTTTTTTAAAAATAGGTAAGGTAAGATCATTTTAAAACCATGCCGAAATAAACCTTTTGAATACAAAAATTATAAACGTATTTAAGCATTATGGAACACTATAACATGAACCTCACACTTAAAGTGTGGAAACAAAAGAACAGTAAATTAAATGGTGGTTTTGAAACTTATCAGGTAAAAGATATTTCATCAGAAATGTCTTTTTTGGAAATGTTCGATGTATTAAACGAACAGCTCATTACAGAAGGTAAAGATCCGATCGCTTTTGATCATGACTGTCGTGAAGGTATCTGCGGTATGTGCAGTATGTACATTGATGGCAGGGCGCATGGTCCCTGGACTAAAAATACAGTATGCCAGTTGCATATGCGTGCCTTTAAAGATGGCGATACCATTGTAGTTGAACCATGGCGTGCTGCAGCCTTTCCTGTTTTAAGAGATCTGGTTATTGACAGATCTGCCTTTGACCGTATTATGCAGGCGGGCGGATTTATTTCTGTTAATACCGGTAATGCTGTTGATGCCAATACATTACCTATTGACAAAAAAGATGCAGATACTTCTTTTGATGCAGCTTCCTGTATTGGTTGTGGCGCCTGTGTGGCAGCGTGTAAAAATAGCAGCGCCATGTTATTTGTTAGTGCTAAAGTATCTCAACTGGCCTTATTGCCTCAGGGACAGCCCGAAAGAGAATCAAGGGTTTTGAATATGGTGGCACAGATGGATAAGGAGGGTTTCGGTAACTGTACCAACACCTATGCCTGTGAAGCAGAATGCCCTAAAGGTATTTCGGTTTCAAATATAGCCAGAATGAACCGGGAATATTTAAAAGCCGGATTAACAACGGAAGGATAATATGACCACTTTGATAAAATTAAAGAAGCCGCCTGCAAAAACAGGCGGCTCTTTTGTATTTACCCATGCTTGAAAAAGTACAGTTTGATCACACCCATTTTAAAAAGAACAGGTGCAACATCATTGTACAACCAAGATTATGTACAACCTGATCGTTTATTTTTTATTATTGCGTAAACCATTATCCAGTGAAAATGGTCCACTGCCTTCAATTAAAAAAAAGACTAACAACAATAAAACAATAATAGAAAAAAACAAGTCAGATTCTCCGAAAATAGAATGTTTACTATTAACAAAAAAGATAGCGCCTAAAAGAATAGGCAGTTGTGCAATTACTGATAAACGCGTAAATAACCCGGCCAATATCATACTTCCGCCAAACAGATGTACCCAGGGAATAAAAGCATTAAGCCATGACAAATTTTGAGTAACTGATGTTTGATTGATCAACTGTTCCAGGTCAGCCGAATTTTTAATAAATTGAATGCCTTTAGCCATTAGGCTGAGGCCGAGAAATGTCCTAAATACTACAAGCCATTTTGGATGGTGTTTGATGCTCCAGACATCAATTTGTTGAAGATAATTCATAGGTTTTAGTTTATCAGGCCAACGTTGCTATAAAATAATTGAAACCACTATTTTATAGCAATGATTGCCCTGTAGTTAAAAAATAAAAAATATCAGCTTGGTTTAGGATAGTTATCTCCTTATTTCTTTTTCCCCTTTTGTTTTATGGTAAATACTCTTGACATGTTAAAGCCAAAATGAATATCGCCTTTAAAGAAATCGCCAGTGGTTTCGGTTATAAAAGATTTCTCTGTCATGCCGGTAGAGTTTGTGAAATGTAATTGAAAAACGTGACCGCCAGTTTCAATATCAAATCCAATGGCTAAAGAATTTTTGGTTCCGGCAATTCTATAATCTTCACCAGACACCAGGGATATTGGCAAAATGTGATAATATTCTACATTAAAACTTAGCCGCTTAGTCAATTTAATTCTGCCTCCAATACCCATGGCAAAAATATCATTAGGTTCTGTTACAGAACTGGCCAAATTAGAATGTAC
>CANKNL010000255.1 GCA_947483345.1 Chitinophagaceae bacterium
AGAAAATATTGTTGCAGCAGCTGAAAAAGCGATTGCCAGAAAATAAAACAGATTAAACCTTTTAATAAAAAGCCAATCTTATGATTGGTTTTTTTATTTTTACGCTCAACCACTATGACTGAAAACTTAGACGATAAAGAACTGCTCATGCAGTTCAGGGAGCCTGCAACTAAAGAGCGCAGCTTTACCCTCATCTTAAAAAAATACCAGGAAAAATTGTACTGGCATATTCGCCGTATGGTAGTAACACATGAAGATGCCAATGATGTGCTGCAGAATATGTTCATTAAAGTATGGAAGGCTCTTGAAAATTTTAGAGAAGATAGTCAGTTGTACACCTGGCTTTACCGCATAGCAACTAACGAATGCCTTAGTTTTCTGGAAAAAGAGAAAAAAAGATCCGCTGTTTCGCTAAGTGATGTGGAAACCGGGCTAAGTAATAAACTGGAAGCCGATAAACATTTTGATGCCAATAAACTGGAATGGAAATTACAAGCTGCCATACAACGGCTACCCGAAAAACAACGGGTTGTATTTAACTTACGTTATTACGATGAAATGCCATATGAAAAAATGAGCAGGGTATTAGAAACCAGCGAAGGGGCATTAAAAGCCAGCTATCATCATGCGGTAAAAAAAATTGAAGATTTTATACTGAATCGTTAAACTTTTAACAAAAAACACAGTCTGATTTACGTAGATGGAAAATAGAACTGACATATTGAACGAATTAAAAGAGCTGAGTGCCACCATTGCCGCCATGGAAAAAGTAAATGTTTTTACGGTTCCGGAAGGGTATTTTGAGTTCCTGGCTGCTGATATTTTGATGGGAATTGAAACTGAAAATGGGTCAGCTATTGCTTCTCCGGTTGGGGATGTACCAGCCGGTTATTTTGATGGCCTGGCCGGTTCAATTCTTGCTAAAATAAAAACACAGGAAGTTGAAGATGCAGCTACCGAAATAAGGGCTTTATCACCTATGTTGTACAGCATTCAAAATGAACATGTTTTTGAAGTACCTAAAGATTATTTTGATGCATTAAGTACTGATGTTTTAAATAAAATAAAAACTCAGCCTAAAGTAATTGGCATGGCAAGTAGAAGTCGTACTTTCTTTAAATATGCTATAGCAGCGGCTTTTACAGGTATGATGGCTTTAGGGGTTTTTAAGTTTACCGGCAATAGCAATAACAAAATTGATTTACCTGCTTATGTAACCGCTGGTTTACAGGTACAGGATGTTGACCGGGAACTGGCCAATATATCGGATGCCGACATTATAAAATTTCTGGAGGTAGGCGGTACAGATGTAAAAGCAGCATATGTGGCCAATAGTATTGATAAAAATGAATTGCCTTCTCAGGAAGATTATCTCCTGGATGAAAAAGCTTTAGATACCTATCTGAACAGTATTAATCTTGATAATTTAAAAAATTAAAATACGGGACATGAAAAAATATATACTCATATTAACCATTTTACTTGGCCATTTATCTATGGCCTTTGCACAGGAAAACCAGACTGGTGATGATGTTACTAAACAGGAAAGAATAAAAGCATTATATGTGGCTTATGTAACGCAGCAGTTGGCTTTTACACCCGACGAAGCCCAAAAATTCTGGCCGGTACATACCCAATTTGAAAATGATCTTAAGGGCGTGAAAAAAGAGTTAGCCGAATTGGATAAACAACAGGCCCGATTGGATATCAAAAAAAAGTATCAGGATAATTTCAATAAAATAATCGGACCTAACCGTTGCGAACGTTTTTTTAGAATGGATGGTGAGTTTAAACGTAAACTGATGGATAGGGTACAAAGACAAAGAAATAATCCACAACGGCCAGATCAACGGCCAAAAATGCGTCGTGGCCAATAAAAACGGTTCTCTAAAAATAAAAAAACTCCCTTTTAAGGCTAAACCCCGAAAGGGAGTTTTTATTATCTATTTCTTCTGTGTTTTGTGGCTTCTCCTGCAAATTTTCAGCAAACCAACTTTTTTTCAATTTGCGTCTCGGTTTTTTTGCCATTCCGCCCCTGTTCCCCTACCTTTGCAGCCTGAAAAAAAGGCCTTTTAATAAATAATATCAAACAATCATTATGGTAGAAATTAAACCAGACGAAATCTCCGCAATTCTTCGCCAGCAATTAAGCAATTTTAACGCAGGCGCCAGTTTGGAAGAAGTAGGAACAGTTTTACAGGTGGGTGATGGTATTGCCCGTGTTTATGGATTGAACAATGTTCGTTCCGGAGAACTGGTAGAATTTGACAATGGCGTAAAAGCAATTGCACTTAACCTGGAAGAAGATAATGTGGGTGTGGTATTGATGGGAGACAGTGCAGAAATTAAAGAAGGTGATAAAGTTAAACGTACCGGCCAGATCGCTTCCATTAAAGTTGGAGAAGGCATGAGCGGCCGTGTTATTAATACATTGGGCGAACCCATTGATGGTAAAGGACCTATTAAAGGCGAATTATATGAGATGCCTTTGGAGCGTAAGGCACCGGGTGTAATATTTCGTGAGCCGGTAAAAGAGCCCTTACAAACCGGTATCAAAGCCATTGATGCAATGATCCCTATTGGTCGCGGACAACGTGAATTAATTATTGGTGACCGCCAAACCGGCAAATCGGCTATTGCCATTGATACCATCATCAATCAAAAAGAATTTTACGCAGCAGGTAAACCTGTTTATTGCATATATGTGGCCATCGGCCAGAAAGCATCTACCATTGCAGGTGTAATGAAAACGCTGGAAGAATACGGCGCCATGGCATATACAACCATTGTTGCTGCATCGGCTTCTGATCCGGCTCCATTACAGTTTTACGCACCATTTGCCGGAGCTGCAATAGGTGAGTTTTTCCGTGATACCGGTCGTCCGGCATTAATTATTTATGACGATTTGAGTAAGCAGGCCGTTGCTTACCGTGAGGTTTCTTTATTGTTAAGAAGACCACCGGGACGTGAGGCTTATCCAGGCGACGTTTTTTACCTGCATAGCCGTTTATTGGAAAGAGCCGCAAAAGTGGTTTCAAAAGATGAGATCGCCCAACAGATGAATGATCTTCCTGAATCTATAAGGCATCTGGTAAAAGGCGGCGGTTCATTAACAGCCCTGCCAATTATTGAAACACAGGCCGGTGACGTATCAGCCTATATTCCAACAAATGTAATTTCTATCACCGACGGACAGATATTTTTGGAAGGTAACCTGTTTAATGCGGGTATTCGTCCTGCTATTAACGTGGGTATCTCTGTAAGCCGTGTGGGTGGTAATGCACAGATCAAATCCATGAAAAAAGTGGCCGGTACTTTAAAATTAGACCAGGCACTTTACCGCGAGCTTGAAGCATTCTCTAAGTTTGGTGGTGATTTGGATGCGGCTACTAAAAATGTAATTGATAAAGGCGCCAGAAATGTGGAAATATTAAAGCAGTTACAATACTCTCCTATGAGTGTAGAAAAGCAGGTAGCCATGATTTATCTGGGTACACAGGGTTTATTAAGAGAAGTTGCTGTAAAAAATGTAAAGGCATTTGAAGAGCATTTTTTAATGGAGATGGAGAATAAACATCCTGAAGTTTTGGCCGAATTTAAAAAAGGTAATTTGAGCGATGATGGTATTAATAAAGTGACAGAGTTGGCAAAAAGCTTAACCGGTCAATACAAAGCTTAAAATATTAAAAATAGATTAACTAAGGGGAGAGAAGCAATTCTCTCCTTTTTATTATTATAAAATTGCCGAAATGGCATAAAAATAATTTGGCTTGGCGTTTGTATTTCTCCGGTTAATAAAGGCCATTTTAAAAACTGATTTTAACAGATGACAAACGATAAGGCACTAAGGACATTTAACTATATTTGCCAATATTAATTCAGTAATAAAACAATCTCCATAATATGAACTTTGGAAAAGAATTTGAAAAATACGCTGTAAAACATAAAGGTATCAGCAGCAATACGCTGGATAGCTATTTAAAGCACAACATACCAAATGCTGTTGCCATGCTCACGCCTTCGGGCGGCGGGGCAGGGGCCATGACTAACTTAACGCCCAACATTATTGAAGAGCGCCCCATGAATGTGGCCGTCATGGATGTGTATAGCCGCTTAATGATGGACCGGATCATTTTCCTGGGCTATCCCATTAATGATGAAGTGGCCAATATTGTTACTGCACAATTATTATTTTTAGAAAGTACCGACCGAACAAGAGATATACAGATGTACATCAACTGCCCGGGTGGTGGTGTATATGCCGGTTTGGGCATGTATGATACCATGCAGTTCATCACACCCGATATTGCAACCATTTGTACCGGCATGGCAGCCAGTATGGGTGCCGTTTTAATGTGCGCAGGAGCCGTAGGCAAACGAACGGCACTTAAGCATAGC
>CANKNL010000256.1 GCA_947483345.1 Chitinophagaceae bacterium
CCATTATTCTGGTCAGTTCAGTTTTTTGGAATGGTACTTCCCATTTTGGTACTCTTGTTTAAAAAAGGTAGAAAACCATTACCCATGTTTATTATGGCGGTTTTTGTAATTGTAGGCGCCTGGTTCAAAAGATATCTCATTGTTATTCCAACCATGTCTTTTCTGCCGGTTCAGGAAATCCCCGAAGCCTGGAAACACTATTCGCCAACTTTTCAGGAATGGGCCATTACCGGCGGTTCGCTGGCAGGCGCCTTGCTGATCATAACCATTTTTGTTCGTTATTTTCCGATCCTATCTGTTTGGGAAATAGCAGAAGAAAAAGGAATCTCTGAAGATATTATTTATAAACATTTACACGAAAGCAATGAAAAATGATCTGATATCTCATCAAGCAGTTAATGGTTACCGGTATACTTATTTCATGTTATTTGTGATAAGTGCTTTTTTACTTTTCAGTCATGCTGGTACCGCTCAGGATAAAAAGGAACCACCTGCTAAAATCGGCTTTATAATGAAGTTGAGTCCTATATCATCCAATGGTAATAGGAGTGTGAAACTAAGACTGAGCCGAAAAGAAGATGGTAAAACAATTATGATAGATGATTTAAGGACGCCGGTAAATCTTTATCTGAATGAAGTTAAAGCCTATAATCCCGACAGCTTATCGGGTTGGATAAGTAAAATCTATATTAATAATGATGGCGAAGGCGTATTTGAGTTTCCCTCTAATTTTAATCAGGCGACTGCTGCATTACATGAATTCACCTTCATTGCCAAAATGGATTCTGATCCTAAATATGAGGATGCAGAAGAACGGGTTACTGTGGCAGATGTAAAAATAAGCATGGCGTATTCCGGCGCAGATTCAATAAAAACCGCCACAGCAACTTTGTTAGCCTGGAAGGGCAGTGATTATGTTGCCCTGCCACAGGTTGAACTGAAATTATGTATTAAAAGGGCCTTCAATTTTCTGCCTTTTGGAGAATCGGGTGCTACAACAGACTCTACCGGAAATATTTCGGGCGACCTGCCAATTGATATCCCGGGAAATAGCAACAGAACCTTAACCATTGCGGCCAGATTAGAAGATGATGACACCTATGGTACAGTAGAAGTCACTAAAGATGTACCATGGGCGGTGCTTCCCAGGGTAAATCCAATAAGAGGGCGAACTTTATGGTCACAGGGCGATAATGCACCACTACTGTTAGTGATCACCTCACTTACCATCATTATTATTATCTGGGGCACTATTATTTATCTGATATATTTATTATTCAGGATAAAACGACTTAGCAAATCTGCTTAATCGTTAAAATAAAAGCAAAAGGTATAAAAATTAAATGTCAGGTTGTATGATCATTATTAATCTCATCCCACCATAAGATTTGTGTTGAGTTAAGTTTACCTTTTTAGCTGCTATGTTAAAATTGATACAATAGTTTGCGTCGATTAAGATTCAAACTCAAAAATCAATTTGGTGCCGCACTTTTACCCAATTTAAAACGATGCTTACGCTAATTGTTTATGAATTGTTAAGGACAAAAAAAATATAAATTCATTTGCCATAAAATGTAATTATTTCGTAACTTTATAATCTATTATTAAAAGAAAAAAACAAAAAAAAATGAAAAAGAAAATATCTGTAATTATTGTAAGTTTTATTGCTATTGCGCTGTTTGCTTTTGCGCCTAAAATGTCAGAACAAAAACCTTGGCCTGTTCCGGATGCAGCAAAGAACAAAGTGAACCCTTTAAAAGGGGATGCAGCTTCTATTGCAAATGGTAAAACTTTGTATAATACACATTGTAAGTCTTGCCACGGTGCAAAAGGAAAAGGTGATGGGACCAAAGCCGCTACCTTAGATACAGAATGCGGTGATTTCACTAAAGATCTTGCAAGCCAAACAGATGGTGCTTTATTTTATAAAACTTTTGAAGGAAGAAAAGACATGCCTTCTTTTAAAAAGAAAATACCTGAAGCTGATGATTTATGGGCAGTGGTAAATTACTTGCGAACACTTAAATAAACAATTATTATTTAAATAGCGATTGCTTGCTTTTAAAAAATGTTCATCCGGCTAATGGATGAACATTTTTATTTGCCGTATATGCAGCAAATTAACAGTAATGATAATCTTTAATATTGCTATACTTATTTTAACAGTAAATAACCATGAAAAGAAGATATCAGACCGGTTTAATGCTTATTTGTATTATAGCTCTTGCAACGTCCTGCAATACGCCAAGGTATATTTACAGCCCATCTGCTCAAAATGTACCAGTACTTACAAAAAAAGGCGACAGTAAGATAGGTGCTGTATACTCCACCAATTTAACGGGTGAAGAAAAGCGGGATGGCCAAATTATTGAAAACCGCAGCCGTGGTTATGATTTGCAGGGTGCTGTAGCCATCACCCATCATTTTGCCATACAGGCCCATCATTTTTATCGCTGGGAAAAATCAGCAGGCGGACCCGACAGCTTAACGATCAGGTATAAACGAAATCTGACTGAGATCGGGCTGGGTTATTACCTGCCGATCAATGAAAAGAAAAATATTTTCTTCCAGTTTTTTGCAGGAGCAGGATTAGGTAAGTTTAGTTTTACAGATGCCAATAAGTTTGGAACCAATTTTCACGAAACAAATATTGTAAAGATATATCTGCAGCCTGCTATACTTTTTAAAAGTACAGGTAGCTTTACCAGTTCGGTTTCTATAAGGGCCAGTAGCATAAATTATAGTAAAATAAAAACCAATTACAGTGTAAGTCAATTAAGCGATTTTAATCTTGATAATTTAAACGGCAGAGGTAAAATATTTATTGAACCAGCTTTTACCGGCAGTTTCGGATTTAAAAATGTACCGGGCCTTAGATTTGAATTCCAGGGCGGATTGTCCTTTTTAATGGCCAGAAATTTTATCGACTACCGGTTTTTTAATTTTTCTGCAGGTACCTGGCTTGATATCGGTTCATTATTCAAAAAAACAAGTGAGTAATCCTTTCATGGCGGTTATTCTTTTTCCAGTCTTTAATCAGTAATTTTACAAGTAGATTATAGGGCCTGATTCTACAGGGCTTAGCAAAAATTATAATTACTATAGATTATGTCTTTTACACTTCAACATAAAGTACGACTGGTAACTGCCGCCGCCTTATTCGACGGGCATGATGCCGCCATTAATATCATGCGGCGGATCATGCAGGCCAAGGGTGCCGAAATCATTCACCTCGGTCATAACAGGAGTGTACTTGAAATTGTGGAATGCGCCATTGAAGAAGATGTACAGGGCATTGCCATTACCAGTTACCAGGGTGGGCATGTGGAATTTTTTAAGTACATGAAAGACCTGCTAAATGAAAATGGTTGCGGGCATATCAAAATATTTGGTGGTGGAGGTGGTACAATACTGCCAAGCGAAATTGAAGAATTACACAATTATGGTATTACAAGAATTTATAGTCCGGATGACGGCAGGCAAATGGGGCTGGAAGGGATGATAGAGGATGTGGTGAAAAGCTGTGACCTCCCAGCCTCCCCGGCCCCCTCTAAATCTCCCCCCATTGGGGAGACTTTGAATTCCACTGACAGTAATGGGCTTTACGCCCTAGGAGAGTGGAAGGATATAAAAAAAATTGCTAGTGCTATTACAATGGCTGAAAATGGTGAAGATTATAGGCATTTGTTTAATGAAAAAACGACTCATGAATACTTTGAAACTGCTGATACTTTTTATTATAAATCTTTAAAAGAATTTGTTTTTCAGCACAGAAGTAAACCAACAGAAGCAGAAAATGCCTTGTGGCAATATTTAAGAGATAAGCAACTTGATGGAATAAAATTCAGAAGACAGCATATTATTGATAAATACATAGCTGATTTTGTCTCATTGGAAAATAGATTGATTGTAGAAGTAGATGGTTCAATACACCAGTTGCCCGAAAATAAGGAGAACGACAAGCAACGCACTGAAAGATTGAATGAACTGGGCTTTACAGTTATTAGATTTACAAATAATGAAGTTTTACATAATATTGATTCTGTAACTGCTGCTATTAAAGACAAGTGGCAGCAGTTAGCAGGGTCTAAAGTCCCCTCTCTGGGAGGGGATTTAGGGGAGGTCGGGGGGGGCATTCCTGTTCTCGGCATCACCGGAACCGGCGGGGCTGGTAAGTCTTCTGTAACTGATGAAATTGTGCGTCGGTTTTTAAATGCTTACACCGATAAAACCATTGCTGTAATCTCTGTTGATCCATCCAAGAAAAAAACAGGAGGTGCTTTATTGGGTGACCGGATCAGGATGAATTCTATTTCTTCTCCCCGTGCTTATATGCGCAGCCTCGCAACAAGAGAAAGCGATAAAGCATTAAGTGAATATGTTCAGGAAGCCATTGA
>CANKNL010000257.1 GCA_947483345.1 Chitinophagaceae bacterium
AAAGATTTAACGCTTCAGCACGATTTGAGTTTGACCTGTTACAACTACATTAAAAAAATTATGGAGATACAGGAAATAATAAAAAATAAAGAACTGCTCGCATCATTGCTTAACACTGCGCGCCATTTTTCTACTTTACACAATACATTACAGGATGGTGATTGGCCACCAACTACACAGATGATAAAAACGGTGAATGAAACGGTGGCTGCTTATAATGCGTTGATGAAAAATTAAATCCTTAGTGACCTTTGTTAAAATTTTCTTTGTGTTCTTTGTGGTAAAAAATATTAACCACAAAGAATGCAAAGTTGATCACAAGTAACACAAAGAGTTCCTACTTCTTACAACCCTCCAAAAAATCTTTAATACCCTGCACGATCTTTTCTGCAATCTGTTGCTGAAAGCTGTTGTCCAGTATTTTCATCTCCTCTTCCGGATTACTGAGGAACAATGTTTCTACCAAGGCATTGGGATATTCGATCGGACTGTTGAGCATAAAATTAAAACTGCCGTTATTACCCTGGTCGTTCAAACCAAGCTCCAGCAGGTGTTTGTGAATAGCATTACTTAAATTTCTAAAACCAATATAACGGTAAAATGAACTGGTGCCTGCAACCCGTATAGGGTCGGCAGATGAATTTAAATGAATACTGATCAACAGGTGGGGCATACTATCGCGGTAAAATAAAATGCGTTCCTTATTATCAAAAAATGTTTCTGTGGTTCTGCTCATGATCACTTTGGTGCCTTCGTTCTCTAATGTCTTTTGCAGTTTTAGTGCAACCGCCAGCGTGAGCATTTTTTCAGATGAACCCGTTGGTCCGCCGGCGCCGGTATTGCTGCCACCATGGCCCGCGTCCACCGCAATGGTTAAATTTTTAAGTGATAAATTTTCGGGCTGCCTTTTTATTTTTATGACCAGTGTATTGCCTTTGTAATACATGCTGTGGCCCCAGTGTTGTGCATGTTTAAGTTCGATGGTTATGCGAAAGATCTCATCTTCTATTTGCTCATACGATACGTTTTTAATCTCTTTAGTATTTTCCAGTTGTGTTATCCAGTTGGTATTATTGGTGGCGCCAAAAACATCTACCACAATTTTTGAGGGGTCAACCAGTTGAAAACTCTGGTAGGGCAGCCTTGCAGATAAACCCAGTTGCACATAATCAAAAGCACTATCGCCATACACGGTCCATCTGTCGGTAAGCGATTCGGGTGTAAAAGTGCCTTTGGGTAAAAACTGCAGCGAATCCTCATCAATAAAAGCAGTGCGGTATTTACTTAAGCGAACCTTGTATTGTTTACCAACTTTACCCACCACGTTCAATAACACCATCGAATCCAGGTAACCGATCTTGGCACCACCCAGCCTGTCATCGCCCAGGCCAAATAATAAATGACAGAGCCGGCCTTTGGTTATGGCCACATTAGGTGCCAGCGGACCAAACATGCTAACCCAATAGCGGCTTTGCTTGCTAACTGTTTTGCCGGTTGTATCGGTAATGCTTACAGCAATTTTACTCACCAAAAAACTATCTGTTTCTTTAACTACATATTCGCCCTGATACATGCCCGGCATTTTATTATTGGTCATTTCGTACAGCGTAACATGGCCATTGGCAACAACCGTACAACCGGTTAATGCCTTCACTTTAAATTTTATACGGTCGCCTGGCATTACAAATAAATTGCCTTCGGGCAGGGTTTCAATCGTTGCGATGTCCAGCAGTTTTACCGTATCGGGCGGGGGCGGTACGATGTAATTATAGGTCAGTCTTTTGTTTACCGATTTATCAGGTGCAGTAAAAGCGATCAGGTTAAATACCGTATCCCCGGGTTTTAAATTCAATTCATAAGCAAAGGCGCCCGTTGGGTATACTTTTACTTCATGGCCATTAATATTGAGGTTGCAAGTTTTGCAGGTGCTGCCAACAATAAAATTTTTTGATGCTTTTACGTTTATCTGTAGTTTGGCAGGTTCCACCAGTTTAATAAAAGGCTTTTGCACAGCATCCTGCGGATCATTTATTTGCGCAAAAGTATACATGCTCAGTAGTAATACAACAAAGGTTAATGGTAATTTCATTTTGGAAAGTTAAAATAAAATACACGGTTTGTTGGTTAATTATAGGTGAAAAGAAATTATCGGCAACCTGGCCAACAGTGAGTCCTGATCCAATGCGGTTTGCATTGTATTTTCCAGGCACTATGGCTATATTTGTTTAAATAAATTTTGTGTATGCCTACAAAAACATGGATGACTTCAATAAGTATGTTTTTCTTTTTAGTTGCAGCAGGTTGTAATGAAAACAATACAAAAAAAAGTTACGACACATTAACGCCGCCTGTTGAAACACTAAAAGCAAATGCCAATTATAAACCTGCTTTTGCAGGACAAACCAGGATCGCCGGTATTAAAACCGCAACCCCTTTTAAAGTTGAAATATTAGCCGAAAAGATAGGTGCACCCTGGGCCATAACGCCCCTGCCCGACGACAGGATGTTGATAACCGATAAAAAAGGTTTCATACAAATTTTTGATGCAAACGGAAAGTTTGTAAAAAAGATTACCGGTTTTCCCGAAGTGGATTATATCGGGCAGGGTGGGTTGCTGGATGTAGCCATTGATCCCGATTTTAGCCAGAATAATATGATCTATTGGTCATACGCCGAAAAATATAATGGAGGTAATCTGATGGCTGTTGCCAAAGGCAAATTAGATGACGCCAATGCAACCATACTGATGCCCGAAGTTATCTTCAGGGCAACACCGGCTTTGAGCAGCGGATTTCATTTTGGATCAAGATTAATCTTTGATAAAGACGGGTTTCTTTTTGTAAGCACAGGAGAACGGTCCATCCTGGATGGCCGGCCTCAGGCACAGCAGCTTGAATCGGGCTTGGGGAAGATCTTTAAAATGGCCAAAGACGGAAAACCGGCACCGGGCAATCCTTTCATCAATCAAAAAAATGCCATGCCCCAGATCTATGCTTATGGCATCCGCAATTGCCAAAGTTTGGATATACATCCGGTTACCGGCGAACTTTGGGAGGCAGAGTTTGGGCCCCGTGGTGGCGACGAGGTTAATATTATACGCCCCGGAAAAAACTATGGCTGGCCGGTTATAACTTATGGTATTGAATACAATGGCAAAAACATTGGCGATGCCATTCAACAAAAAGAAGGCATGGAGCAACCGGTGTATTATTGGGACCCTGTACTCTCTCCCAGCGGTATGGCTTTTTATAAAGGCAATGCCATTGCCGAATGGAAAAACAACCTGTTTATTTGTGGCCTCAGCAGCCAGCACATTGCCCGCCTGGTAATTGAAAACAATAAAGTGGTTGCCGAAGAAAGATTATTGGCCAATAAGTACGAACGCTTCCGCGATATTGCATACAACAAGGATATGCTGTATGCGGTAACTGATGGAGGAACTTTATACAGGATCAGTAAGCAGTAAATATGGCTAACTGCTATAATTAATTTTTACAACGATGCTGGTCAGGCTATTTACAATGGCTGCCTGAATTCGGTATAAAAAATAAAAATAAACAGTAAAGGTTTGTTCAATTAAAATAGCTTAAATCTGCAAAAAATCTCAGCCCTATTTTCTGAATAGGCTCTGTGCTTTGCGGGATTTTTTTTTATCGCAGAGGCTACAAAGATTGATCAGGCTATTCTTTTTAAGATCAATGATTATAAACAGCACAATACTTTAAACAGTAATTATTTTTTTTCTTTTTCTGTACGCCCCCACTCCAGTTCATAGCTGATGCCCACAAGCAGAAACTGCTGGTTCATATGTCCCCATGTAAACATATACTCTGCATGCGGCCCCCATTTACCCAATTCAAAAAGCACGCCGGCACCGGTATTAAACGACCAGAAACGATCATACAGTATTTCATCTTTTTCCGGAATAAATTCCTTTTCTGATGTGTGGCTGATACCGCTCAAAGGATAGAGCATCATTTTTTTAGTTACCGGCAGCAGGTAATGAAAATTAAGATCAAAGTCCCAGGCCGACAGCTTTTGTATTTCGCCCTCCTTAATATGGGTTGCTGTAAAAAAGCGGTTCATTTCAATACCACCAACCAGGTGTTCATTAAAATGGTAAAAGGCACTTACATTAAGTCCGTTAAGTTGGTGGCGTATATTACGTATGCCTGCCAGATCGAAGCTAACGGCTTTTTGCGGTTTTGCCTGCAGTGCAGGTAATAAAAGACATGCTATGGCTAGGCCTTTAATGATGTTATGGATTTTCATGCTGCAAAAGAAAGCGCTGCGTTGTTTACCAAGAATGAGCGGGGTTGGCTGATGTTGTGATTATCGTCAGGTTTTAGTTGGCAGGCTCTGATCCTACGTTCGCTGCCCGGTCACAAT
>CANKNL010000258.1 GCA_947483345.1 Chitinophagaceae bacterium
TCATTTACAGGACCACTTCCAGGATCACCAAAATTCCACCAGAAACGATACGTTGGCTTGGGAAATTGAGGCGTCGTTTCGGTAAACTGATACGTTTCAGCCACACAGCCTCCTGAGGTCCAGGTGAAATCAGACACAGGTGGATCGGAGACGGTTAAATCAAAATCAATTAACTGCTCAGAGCCACAACCGGAAGAATTAGGGGTATAAACTGTAATTGTTACAGGAAAAATTCCAATGGCAGGAAATGAATATAATGTAGGTAAAGAGTACCAATAAAGCGTTTTACCATTTACAATAGTTGTCGAATCAGGTCCCCCCGGAAGAGGATACGTAGGTACACAGGTATTATATCGTATAGTATCAATAGCAGGTATTGGTGGCCCTGGCAAAGCAGATAAATCCCATCGGATAGAATCAGCACAATAAGGTAATGAAACTTTAAACCTGAAAGGCGAATTCGTACAAACAGAAGGTGTTGTTTCTATTCCATATTGTGTGTGAACACCAATTTGCTGATATAGGTCTCTAACATTGGTCCCTGCTGAATACGAATAAGATTCAACATTTCCCCAACCATAACAAATAGCATTA
Source organism: Chitinophagaceae bacterium (assembly GCA_947483345.1). Lineage (GTDB taxonomy): Bacteria > Bacteroidota > Bacteroidia > Chitinophagales > Chitinophagaceae > Ferruginibacter. Next base: position 595 of record CANKNL010000258.1, read on the forward strand.
AATCCACTGTCTGCCACTAACCTGTAAGAATCTGAAACTCCTCCAGGGCAGGTTCCTTGTCCAGGGCGTGGTAACAATTCTGTTAAATAAGAGTACCCTGGTAAACTAGGAAATGCTTGCCAGGTCCCGGTAGGGGGAGCAAGTACACATCCGTTTCTTGACATTCTAAAACTGGGAACTGCAATTGTTTTTAATAAAACATTAATATATTGCTTAGTGATAGCTTGTCTACCGGAAGAGAAAATGGTAATATCATTGATATTTTGTTCAATTGGATTTAAAACAACCATATCGGGATCACCAACTCTTGTGGGTGGAATAGGAGGATTAGGATTGGCAGGTTGTCCTGTACATGCATCAGCTTGAGCATATTGTGCTACGCAAATAGGTTTATCTGCTGTAATATTTGTTGGCGTAGTTAAAACCTGTGGGTTAGCAGTAAATGCTGCAGGATATATTTGCCCGGCATTTAAGTTTGCAACCAATGCCCCGTTAAAATAAACATTTGTATTATCCTCCGAAGCCATCACCCTGTATGGATTCCCTCTTGTTAGATAATCGGCAAAAGGTATGAAACCAAAATTTTTACCCCAAGTAGTTGAAGGATACAATTGCTGCCAGAGCGGATCATAAGAACCTCCATTACAATTCGGCGTTGCTGTACCAAAGGTTATATTTGAACTTCCCGAATAAACAGCAATAGGTAAACAACCACCTGATCCAGTAGCAACAGATTCAATATACGTACCGGTTAAATCCTGTGATGCTGCTGCAGGTGCACCATCTGGTGATTGATATTGAATCATATCGCCTGCCAAAGGCAAATTAACAGTAAATTTTGCACCTTTAAAACCATTTTTTACTGGCGTTATTTCTACAACAGTATTTGGCTTGGTAGCAATTATCTGAAATTGCGACCTTGCATTATAAGTATTGCCCCCGGTTGTACCATTTGACCCCAACTGATTAAAGCTGATTGCAAAATATTTTCTTCCTAAAACATTTACCGGTAATAATAAAGTTGCTGCACTTCTTGCCCCTGCCCATTGTTGAGCATAAGCAACTACAGCAGGTTGCCCGGGATTAACTTTTATATGTATCGATTTTTTTAATATTTGAGTAATACTTTCATTGCTTGATTCATTATTGGAAATATGTATTAAGGCATTAAAGGGAATTGATATTTCCTGTAAGCCAAATGCTGCAATATTAAAAGTACCGGAAAAAGCACCATTAGGCATAGTTATAGTGCCGGCACTTGCCCTGTCAGATGTTATAAAAATACTTAAAGTTGCTAAATTATTACCTGATGGCACATGTTGTGGAAAGCATAACCAAAAATCTTTTCCTTTATTACTAAAATCCTGCCCTGCAGAAACAGCCACTGTTAAAACAGTAACAACAAGAAGTATAATTTTTCTCATAAATTATATATAGAATTGAGTTATGCAATATAAACAATAAAATCTTACAAAAGACGTTGAGAAAGCCAAATATGCAGCCTATTACAGGAGCGGTACTTCAACATGATTTTTGTAAAAAAACAAAAAAAAGCCGCATAGAAATGCAGCTTTTGTTAAGAATCTTTCGATTCTGTAACCCCCAAAGAAAACATCGTAAACCAAGCACTTACTTTCTGTTACCCGGGGGCAGGGTTATTAACGTGGTAAGGGTTTTATTATTTTGCCGTGTGATTAATATATTTTAATTAAATTACTTTTATCCAATGTCAGATGCTGAACCTGCAGATCCTTTTTATTTTGATTTACATGTTATATTCCTGTTTTATTATTGGCAACAAAACCCAAAAAGATGGTAAAACCGGCCAGGTTCTGTTTGATTTTAAAAGACATTGCAAAATTTGCTTAAAATGAAATTCAACTAATTTAAACATGGCCTTGGGTTTTATTTGTAAACCGAACAATTATTGAAACCTTTTTTTCACAAAAGAAGAACAGAAGGAAGCTGATGCATGAACATCACATCAGCTTCCAAAATCCAGTTAAAACGAGTTTTTAATTACCCGTTGATTGTCAATTACTGTTCCGTTCATAATTAACTGGGCCACATACATTCCTGAAGCCAGACTGCTAAGTCCATCTAATTGAATGTTGTTGTAACCCTTACTTATTGTAGATTGTTTGGATAACATTGTTTGACCGGCTATATTCGTAATACGAATTTGTGCAACACCAGTTTCAGCAGAAGTAAACCGAATATTTAAATTTTCAATAAACGGATTTGGAGAAACCTGCATAATAACACCCGCTTTTGCCTGCAATCTTACTGCCAAAACCTTACTGTAAGTTGCCTTGCCATCAATATCAAATTGCTTTAAGCGGTAATAAACAATCGATCTGGTTTGTAATTCAGTAGAATTATCTTTATACTGATAGCTTTTGCCAGTACCATTAACTATAAACCCGTCCAGCACTATCCCAACTGTACTAAAGTTATTTTTGTCAAAGGATCTTTCTACTTCAAAATAGCTGTGGTTAATTTCTTGGGCAGTTACCCATTTCAATGAAACGATATTATTATTCACCGCTGCATCAAATGAGAGGTAATTTAAAGGTAATGGTCCACCTAATGGATAAACAAAGTCTTTAAAATACAAACTCTTTTGTCGGGTTTGATCCGAATTTGAATTATTTATCGCCCCACTTTTATAAATGAAGCTGGATACATTTCTATGTTTTACAGTAAACATTACTTTTTTTGCAGACGTGTCAATGCTGGGGTAATTAATTCCGACGATATTGGTGCCGGTGAATTTTGTTCCGTTTTGAACAACAGAAATTTCCGGATTAACAGATAAGAAGTTCGATATGCCGCCAGCTAGATCAATTTCATCAAATTCAAAAATATTACTGGCGCCGTCAATGTCGATAGCTGTAGCATACAAACTATCCAGGATTTTAGGTATCAAAGTTCCGGTCACAACTAAATCAATCCTAAATTCAATTTTGCCTGTTGTATTTTTCAGCACTTTTACACTGGGAGAAAAGGCTTCAGGTTTAGTGATATTATTATCATCAAGAATTTGTAAAGTAGCCCCTCCGGTTGCAGCTGTAATTGTAACTATTGCATCAGTACCAGCTTTTACATTAGCGAAACGATAAACTGAATTAACTGCATTATTTGAACCTGATAAACGTTGAGGAGTAGCTGTAAACCGCAATAAGGTAGAAGTTTGTGCCTGAGCAAAAATGGTTGCTGATATTACTAAACATAATACCAATACAACTAGTGTAAAATTCTTTTTCATTTTCTTTGTGGTTTGAGGTTTCAGAATGGTTTCTGATAGGAGTTTGACGTTGGGCACTAGCCCGGACCAAAATTGGATGGTTCTTTAGAGGAAGATGGAGTTTAAGATTTAAAAGAAAGAATAACCGAGGTAATCGCCATTCTTAATTTCACCACAAACATAATACGTTTTTCGGAATACGCAAATTTACTTAACAGTAATTTTACTATCATGTAAGTGTAAATACGTAAATCATGAATTTAATTGATTTTTTTTTAACTAATATTTACTTATTTAATATAATTTCTAAAGAATCAGTTAAAAAAATAGAAATATTTTTTTTAATCTTCCATTTTGTTAAATTACTATATAAATAAAGTGCATTTTTATCCCCCAGATCTACTTTTAACCTTACCCTTTCTTTTGTCCTGGTGAGTGGCTGCTTATGTAGAATTTTGCCAATTTTTAATAAACCCCTCAGTTATAAACCGATAAAGTATTCAATTCCCAAATAATTTCATTTAAGACA
>CANKNL010000259.1 GCA_947483345.1 Chitinophagaceae bacterium
TTGCTATCATTATACCGGCAGACTTTACACAAAAAATAAAACAGAAAGCCAATCTTACCGCTAAAAAAGCATTGCATAATTTTGGCATGCAAACCGATAGTGTCGTCATTGACAGCAGTAGCATACAGCCCATAACACTGCTTTATCATCCTGTTTTACAAGAGTCTTTCCGGCATTCAATTCAGGGCGCCTTGCACAGTGCTTTACTCATGGTACAAAACCGGGAGGTTTTAAAAAGTTTGTATTTTTCTTTAAACGAAACAAATTTACCGGATTCATTAGAACATGAATTAATGAGTAATCAGATCACCATTAATGAAATTCCTGTTTCCCGAGATGGCAGCCGTAATATACCCAACGCGTCGCAACATAATGTACCCGCCTGGACAGTATTTGCCATGTTCTTTATTGTCATTTCCCTGGGAGGCAGTGTTATAAGGGAAAAATTAAACGGCAGCTTTGTCCGTTTAAAAACACTGCCTACAAATTACCTGATTGCATTAATTTCCAAACAGCTTTCTTATTTATTTGTTACTGTTGTACAAGCTGCAGTAGTTTTCTCTATCGGCATTTGGTTATTCCCTTCAATGGGCTTGCCTAAATTAAATTTACCGGCAGACTTAACCGGCGTTATCATTGTTACCCTTATTTGTGGCTGGTGCGCAGTAAGCTATGCAATACTGATTGGCGTATTATCAAAAACACAGGAACAGGCTAATGGCATTGGTGCCGTATCCATCGTTTTAATGGCCGCTGTTGGTGGTTTACTGGTACCCAGTTTTGCCATGCCCGAATCCTTTCAGTTTGTTATGAAATTATCGCCACTACACTGGTGCCTGGAAGCTTATTATGGCTTATTTTTAGAAGGCGGAAAACTTAAAGATGTTATCTTAAATATTATACCTTTATTGGGCATTACATTTGTAATACAGTTAATTACTTTATACGCATTGAAAAGGAAAAATTTAATTTGAAATAGCTATTATGGAAACAGCAGAATTAAAACTACAGCTAAAAAAGCAGATCATAGAATTCTTAAACCTGCTTTCGGTTAAACCCGATGACATTAAAGATGATGAACCCTTGTTTGGCGAAGGTTTGGGTTTGGATTCTATTGACTCTATTGAACTGATTGTTTTATTGGGCAGGGAATATGGCATAGAAATAAAAGATCCAAAAGAAGGCCGTAAGATACTGACAGACATTAATACAATGGTTGCTTATATTGAGCAACATCGCACCAGATAATAAAAAAAATTTATTGAACAGGATATTTGTTACAGGCATGGGTGTAATAAGTGCTATAGGCAATTCTGTAGCAGAAAACCATCATGCACTTCAGGAAAGTATCTGTGGTGTTCGTAAAGAACTGGATCTCTTTCCTTCAAAATATGCCGGGGTGTTACCTTTTGGCCAGGTACAGATAAGTACAGAATTACTACAAAAAAAATTTCATATTACTGAACCCGGCGTTACACGTACAACTATGCTTGCCGTGCATGCTTTTAATGAAGCCATAACAGCTGCCCGACTTTCTGCTGTTGATCTACATTCATGTGATACAGCATTGGTAGGCGCCAGCACGGTTGGTGGCATGTGTTTAACAGACGAGTTGTTTAATGATGCCAATAAAAAAACGAATGGATCAGTTTATACCTCATCCTATGATTGTGCCTCTGTTTGCCTCTATCTTCAAAAGCGGTATCATATGAACGGCATTATCAATACCATTAACACCGCCTGTTCCTCATCGGCCAATGCCATCATGTTTGGTGCCATGCTATTAAAAAATGGTTTTGCAAAAAGGGCCATTGTTGGTGGCACCGACAGCCTGGCAAAATTTACCATCAATGGTTTTAATGCTTTACATATTTTATCGCCAGACATTTGTACCCCCTTTGATGAAGGCAGAAAGGGCTTAAATTTAGGAGAAGGTGCTGCCTTTTTAATTTTAGAAAAAGAAGAAGACATAAACGGAAAAAATGTTTATGCAGAATTATCAGGATACTGTAATACCAATGATTCTTATCATCCTTCTTCATTATCAGAGCAAGGAGATGGGCCCTTTCTTTCAATGCAAGGTGCTTTACAAGCTGCAAATCTTTTACCTGATCAAATTGATTTTATAAATGCGCATGGTACCGGTACCGAAAATAATGATGCCGTTGAAAGCAGGGCCATGATCCGTTTGTTTGGTAAGCCCCCTGCCTTTGCATCCACTAAAGGAAATATAGGACATACCCTTGGCGCCGCAGGCGCTATAGAAGCAGTGTATAGTATTTTTAATTTAATGCACCAGGAGGTTTATCCAAATCTGCATTTTATAAACCCAATTGCTTCAATAGGTTTATCGCCGGTTAAATTGTTTAAAAAAATGAATGTAAAGCATGTCATGAGTAACTCTTTTGGCTTTGGAGGTAATTGTTCTTCACTTGTATTTTCAAAAGTATGACCGCTATGCTGTATATCCATCAAACACACTGTATACAACCACAACAAAATCCACTGCAGGCAAATATTGAATTGATTAATGAACCGGTTGATAATAAATTATTAGCCTTTGAACCATCCTATGAACAAATTCCTCCCGGCATTTTACGCCGGATGAGTAAAGCAATAAGAATGGGCGTTGGTGCAGCTTTACCATTGATAAGCCAACCGGTTCCAGTCAATGGAATTATTATCGGAACAGCAAATGCAGGCATGGATGATTGTGTAAAATTTTTAAACCAAATTGTTCAATATGAAGAAGGCCAGCTTACGCCAGGTAGTTTTGTACAAAGCACCGGTAATGTTATAGCAGGGCAATTAGGACTAATCAGTAAAAATAAAGGGTATAATATAACCCATATGCATTTGGGCCTTGCGTTTGAAAATGCTTTGATAGATGCTATCATGCAGCTCAATACAAATCCATCAAACAGTTATTTAGTAGGCGGTGTAGATGACCTGTCCCTTTTTAATTACAATATTGAAAAATTATCAGGCGATTATAAAGAAGAAGCTATATCAAACAAAGACCTCTATAATGTGGATAGCCCGGGTTGTATAGCTGGCGAAGGGGCTGCCATGTTTATAGTAAATACAATAAAAGAATACGCTGTTGCAAAAATTATGGCCATTCATACATTGCACAGTACTGATGTAGAATTTGTAAAACAACAGTTAAAAATATTTTTACAAAATAATGTGCAGGAAGGTACAGAAATTGATCTTTTTTTATCGGGCGAAAACGGCGACAACCGCACAACAGCATATTACACGGCCTGCGAAACACTGCTTAATTACAATGCGACTATTGTACGATATAAGCATATGATTGGCGATTATGCTACAGCATCTGCAATAGGCCTTTGGTATGCTTGTAAAATATTACAAACCCAGCAAATTCCTGCTCAAATGATCAAACATAATTTGACAAAAACAGTACACCGGAATATACTGATGTACAATAATTTTGAAGGTCTTCAACATAGTTTTATTTTGGTTTCGGCTATTTAATTATTTTGTCCCAGTAAATTATTTTTGACTTTAAAAATAATGGGATAGTCATGAAAGTAAAGAATTTAAAAAAAGATGAAATGAAAAAAAAGTGGAGTACGCTGTTTTATATCGTTATTGTAGCCGGACTAGGCTTTGTTATTTATTGGATAGCAAAACAGGGTAATGCATTACAAAATCCTTTATTAACAACTCAACAAACAGCAAAAGATACAACAAGCGTTAATAATCTCGAAGTCTTTAAAAATTCCTTCAGCAATAATATTACTGACCCTATGGCAGTATTACTTTTGCAAATCATCGTCATCATTGCTTCTGCCAGACTTTTTGGATACCTGTTTAAGAAGATCGGACAGCCTGCAGTTATTGGAGAAATTGTGGCAGGTATCATACTGGGGCCTTCTATTATCGGCTTATTCTTTCCGCAAATAAATGAATTTTTATTTCCTGCAGCTTCGTTAATAACACTCAACTTCCTCAGCCAGATCGGCTTGATACTTTTTATGTTTATCATCGGTATGGAACTGGATCTTAAAGCCATTGGCAAACAAGCTTATGGTGCGGTTATCATCAGCCATGCCAGTATTATTATACCCTATACATTGGGTATGGGTCTTGCTTATTTTATCTATCATGATTATGCTCCTGCAGGTATTTCTTTTTTATCTTTTGCATTATTTATGGGTATTGCCATGAGTATTACAGCGTTTCCTGTTTTGGCCCGAATATTAAAAGAAAAAGGACTTACCAGGTCAAATCTTGGTATACTGGCCCTAACCTGTGCTGCAGCCGATGACCTTACTGCCTGGTGTATTTTGGCTGCTGTGATCGCCTTGGTAAAA
>CANKNL010000260.1 GCA_947483345.1 Chitinophagaceae bacterium
CATAGGGCGCTAAAAAATACCAGCTGATGGCGATGCCGGTTATCGAAATAAAACGCAACCAGGCGATCGTTATTTTTTTTTTATACAAGCGTTTTAAATCTATTTCTAAGGCAGTAAGTCTTTGGTTATAGTATGCATCAGGCCGCATAGGAATTAATTTATTTTAATGAAGTTATTACAAATGGATGGTTTGTTGTTAAATTAAGACAACGCTTTTTCTGTTATTTTTTTCTAAATTTATTAAGCGGTTTCTGATCAGCGATGGGTTACAAAAAAGATTAGAAGATAGCTGGCTTTATCTATCAGTTTTTGTTGAGCGGGTCATTTTAGGGAATAATGAAGGGCTTTAACTAGGGATGGTATAATGCCTGATGCCGCCTCATTGATCAATGAGGCGGCCTAAAAAGTGGAGCTGCAGGGAATCGAACCCTGGTCCAAACATATTCGCCGTAAGCTTTCTACATGTTTATTTATGCATTGATTGTTGGGAAACGGCAGGGGCATAACAAACCAATCGATTCCTTAGATGAATGATCTTAAGCAATGGTCACATCATTCCATTACAGCATTCTGTTTTGTTTTTGAGTCGGCGGAAGTACATGGTAACAGAACAACCTGTTCATCGGCCCTAATGGGTGCTAATCTATCGATTAAGCAGCCATGGCATACTGAGTATTGCCATATAAAATTTTCGCATTCAGATTCAACTGCTAATTACGCAACGCAGTACATGCTTACACTTACAAAGAACTATGCTGTCAAAACCGGTCAGCCCCGTAAAATTTAAAGACCAAAATAGATCGTCATAAAGGGTGCAAAATTACGAAAACTTATTGACGCCTGATTAGTCCTCTAAAAAATCGTTCAGAACTGGTTCTGTAAAGACATTCAGCAAGTTAGAGGCCAAATTCAGTAGCTTAGTGCATCAATAAATATTAGAATAAGCTAAAAAAAATGTTAAAAATATTGTTTGTATTGTACATATTTTCTGTATTATTGTACAATATAACATCCAATTGGGTATTTGCATTAAGATTTTAATTTTCTTTTTGCCATTTTATTTTTGGAAAAAAAACCAATATCCTGCTGATTTTACCATAATTTTTTTAAGACCAAAATTTGAATTTAATTAACCATCAATTAATTTTTATGAGAAAAATTATTCCCTTAATCGTAGTGTTATTATTTAGTGCACTGTTTATCAATGCACAAAATAATAATCATACGGAAGACAATTTAGCTTTACAGATCGTTGGCGCTAATAAAGCGGCAATTGGCATCTCTGCTGATGAATTCAGTAATGCAAAAGTGTCAAGTACATTTGAAGATAAAACTACGGGTATACGTTATGTTTACCTGCAGCAATCTTACAAAGATATTCTGGTCTATAACCAGATGCTTGTACTTGCCTTTAGAAACGGTCAGTTAATTTCCAAAGCAGGGGCATTTGATCCCAGCATTGAGAAACTGGTAAATGTGAAATCAGGTTCGCCTGCAGTATCAGCAGAATCTGCTGTTCAGTCTGCTTTGTCCGATCGTGGTTTCAGAGCTACACAAATGGCTATAGCCATTAACCGAAAAGATCAGGGCCGCTTTATTGAATTTGGCAATATGGGGATTTCTCAGGAAAATATTACTGCCCAGTTAACCTGGGTACCTAATGAGTTAACAAAAGAATATACTTTAGCCTGGCAGGTATATATAATACCTAAAACAACTGTTGATTACTGGATGGTAAGAGTAAATGCCGTGGATAACAGCATTTTGGGTATGGACAACTATACCGTTTCCTGCAATTGGGGAACTCCTGATGTAAATGGCCATGTAAAATATCCGGCCTTTGCTTATGGTAAAGTAGACATAAAGGCAACTGAAAAACTTTTATTTGATTATAAGAAGACAGAAGATCCATCTTTGGTAACAACCGCAACATACAGGGTAATCCCTATCCCGGTTGAAAGCCCGATGCATATGGCTACTCCAATGACAACATCTACTGTTACTGATCCCTGGACAGCCGGCGCTGCAAATGCCACCACATTAAAATGGCATACAGGTGCAGCAGCTGCAGATTATGATTACACACGTAGTAATAATGTATGGGCTTATGAAGACAGGGGTAATACCAATTCAGGTTCAATTGCCAAATCGGCAAGTTCTACTACCGCTTTCCCTAACTTAACTTTTAATTTTGTTCCTGACTTTACTCTGGAACCGGTTGTAACAACACCTCCCAACCAACAATTTAATATTACCAATTTATTTTACTGGAATAATGTGATACATGATGTGATGTATGTTTATGGATTTACTGAAGTTGGTGGTAATTTTCAGGATGATAATTTGGGACGTGGTGGAGCAGGAAATGATCATGTGAATGCAGAAGCTCAAGACGGCAGTGGTTCAAACAATGCAAATTTCAGTACACCTGTTGATGGTGGTAGTGGAAGAATGCAGATGTATTTATGGACTGCACCTACGCCAGACAGAGATGGGGATGTTGATAATGGTATCATTGTTCACGAACATGGTCATGGTATTAGTATACGTATCACCGGCGGACCAGCCAATTCTGGTTGTTTGAATAATGCTGAACAGGGTGGAGAAGGCTGGAGTGATTGGTTTACGTTAATGCTTACCCAAAACTGGGCAACCGCAACCTTGGCCACAGGGTTTAATTCGCCAAGAGGTGTTGGTACTTATGCTCTTAATCAGCCAATTACCGGAAACGGAATCAGGCCAACCAGGTATACGACCGATTTTTCAATAAATTCAACCACTTATGCTAATCTGCCAAGTCAGGTAGTACCACATGGTGTTGGATATGTTTGGTGTACTGCTTTATGGGAAATGACCTGGGAACTTATTAATGAGATAGGAACCATTACCCCTAATATATATAATTCAGCAGGTACCGGTGGTAATGTAGTTGCCTTAAAGCTAGTTATGGAAGGCCTTAGATTGCAACAATGCAGTCCTGGTTTTATCAGTTCTAGAAATGCAATTCTACGTGCCGACACAACACTGTTTGGTGGCATTTACTTCTGTCCTATTATGAGGGCATTTGCCAGAAGAGGAATGGGTGTAGGAGCATTAGAAGGATCTACCAGCAGTATATCTGATCAAACACCAAGTTTTGTTGGTGGAGGACCAGTTATGGCATTTACTCAAAATGGTGGTGGTGCAGGTATTGCTGAAGGTCAGAATATAATTTATAACCATTCGGTAACTGCGGCTTGCTCTGCAATTGCAAGCTTTACTTTAAGGGATACATTGCCTTTAAATGTAAATTTTGTTAGTGCAACAAACGGTGGTACTTATGCTGGTGGTACAAGAGTGGTTAGCTGGCCTGTGAATGTGGCATTAAATGCTACTCAAAGCTATGGCCTAACCGTACAAATAGCAGCAGGGGCTTATTTCCCACCTGTTAGTTTAATCAATGAGCCTGTACCAAGTACAACCATTTCTGGTTTCTGGACTACAGCCTCTAGCCCGGCAGGTAATCCTTGGATAGCTCATAATGTAAGAAGTCATAGTGCTCCAAATTCATTCTATACAGTTGATTTAGGTTCAGCTTCTGAACAAAATATAGCGAACACAGCCAGTTTTGCAATCGGTGCAACGGCTCCGGTTTTAAGTTTCTGGCATTGGTATAATTCAGAATCAAGCTGGGATGGTGGTGTTTTGGAGATCAGTACCAACGGTGGTTCATCTTGGTCTGATATTGGTGCTGCAAACTTTACACAAAATGGTTATAACGGAACATTAAATTCTTCCGCTAATCCTTTAACTGGAAGATCTGCATGGACTGGTAACAGTGCGGCTTTTGTTCAAACAAAAGTAAATATGGCGCCTTATGCCAATCAGGCAACTGTGATGTTAAGATGGCGTTTTGGCTCTGATGGCAGTGTTGGAGCTACAGGATGGAATGTGGATGATATTTTGATGGAAACAAGAGCTGTTGTAAATCTGCGTACAAATTTATTTAACGTAGCTAACACCAGAGTGTTACTTAGTGATACGTCTACAATAATTTTACCACCAGCTGCTGTAGCACCTACTGTTACTATTAATCAGGCAGCTGCACAAACTGATCCAACTGCAGTATCACCCATTAACTTTACTGTGGTGTTTGATCAGGTGGTTACAGGTTTTGCAACCGGCGATGTTGTTTTAACAGGAACAGCGGGAGCAACAACAGGTACAGTTACCGGAAGCGGTACTACATATAATGTAGCTGTTTCTGGTATGACAACCAGCGGAACAGTTATTGCTACGGTTCCTGCAGGTGTTTGTACAAATGGTACAAGCGATCCTAATACCGCATCTACAAGTAC
>CANKNL010000261.1 GCA_947483345.1 Chitinophagaceae bacterium
ATTTATTAGTCGTTAAGTTGGTAAACCAGAGATTATTTTAATCTGATTCAACTGTAACACGCTTATTTCTCTAATAATCCCCCATCAACCCATTTTTTAATAAGGGCTATTTCTTCAACTGCTAATTTAGCGTGTTTGAAAGGCATAAATCCTCTGTCTCCCGGGTTCAATGAAACCCTTGTCAGCATATCAGCAGCCATTTTTTTTGCCGATTCATAGTTTTCAAAATTGGCTTTAAACCCGCCCTTAGATGGTAGATGGCAGGGACTGCATTTGGCTTGCAAAAAGGGAACCATATCAATGGTATAAGTAGTTGGTATAACCTTAACTGTTTTACCAGGATTGGATTTTTTTGAACAGGCGGAGAAAAGCATGATGGTCATCAATGCTAAAAGCAATGGTATTTTCTGCATAATTATTTTTTTGGATGTGCCTGTAAATTAGTTAGAAAATTTGATTCCATTAATAATAATATGATGACCGGTTTATCTTAAAAACACGCTCAACCTATTAACATATCATTTGTAAGCCGATGTAACAGGGTGCAGTCTTACTTGTATTATTCACAATTAAATTATACATGATGAAAAAGATGTTTACACTAATTATGGCTACTGCCATTTTGCAAACTGCATTTGCTCAGTATGAGCAAAAAAATCAACGTGAACAAAAAAAAGAAAACGACAGGTATGTTTTGAATGACGATGGTGATTATACTAAGTATGACAAGGGCTATCAGGTCGGTTATTTTTTCACAGCACGGGAAAGGGATATGCAGATAAATCAAATAAACAGGACCTATGCTTATAAAATCCAGGCCGTTAAAAATAATTATTTTATCAACTGGCATCAGAAAAAGCAGGTCATTAAAAAATTGGATGCGCAACGTGACAATGAGATCAGGGAGGTGATTTATAAATTCAATGACAGGCGGAATCAATTTGAAAACGGGTATAGAAGAGATCGTTATAGACATGGTTAACCACATCAGTGCATCACATTACGGCAAACAGGCAGATCATCATATCTGCCTGTTTAATTTACCCTGATTGATGAAACAACTAATGGCATAATTCTTACCTTTACAATCTAAATTGAAAACGGTATGAAAGAAGTATATATTATCTCGGCTGTTCGTACGCCGATTGGAAGTTTTGGTGGTTCTTTAAAAGGCTTTACTGCTACGCAATTGGGCGCTTTAGCTATTAAGGGTGCTTTAGAAAAAGCCGGTGTAAAACCTGAGTTGGTCAATGATGTGTTAATGGGTTCGGTGATACAGGCAAACTTAGGACAGGCACCTGCCAGACAGGCTTCTAAATTTGCAGGATTGCCCAACGACGTGAATTGTACCACCATTAATAAAGTATGTGCAAGTGGAATGAAAGCGATTGCACTGGCAAGTCAAAGTATTTTATTGGGCGATGCAGATATTGTTATTGCAGGCGGTATGGAAAGTATGAGTAATGTCCCTTTTTATGTAGATAGTATGCGCTGGGGCAACAAATATGGTAATGCTAATTTAATTGACGGATTGGCAAAGGACGGACTGACGGATGTGTATGATGGTAAAGCCATGGGAAATGCAGCCGAACTGTGCGCAGCCACTTGCAGCATTAGTCGTGAAGCACAGGATGCCTATGCTATTGCAAGTTATAAACGCAGTCAGGCTGCCATTACAGAAGGAAAATTTGAAAACGAAATTATACCAGTTGCGATTCCTCAACGTAAAGGCGACCCGGTTTTATTTTCAAAAGATGAAGAGCCTTTTAATGTAAAATTTGATAAGATCCCGGAATTAAAAGGGGCTTTTCAAAAAGAAGGAACGGTTACTGCTGCTAATGCCTCAACCATGAATGATGGTGCAGCCGCATTGGTTTTGATGAGTAAGGAAAAAGCTGATGAACTGGGATTAAAGCCGATAGGAAAGATTAGAGGATATGCCGATGCTGAGCAAGCGCCTGAATGGTTTACTACAGCACCATCACTGGCAGTACCAAAAGCTGTTGCGAAGGCAGGTTTAAAAATGGAAGATATCGCTTTTTGGGAACTGAATGAAGCTTTTGCTGTGGTTGGTATAGAAAACAGCAACCGTATGAAATTAGACCCTGCAACTGTAAATGTAAATGGTGGCGCCATATCACTTGGCCATCCTTTGGGGTGCAGTGGTGCCAGAATAATTGTAACGCTGCTACATGTTTTAAAACAAAATAATGCAAAGTATGGTGCTGCCGGTATCTGTAATGGGGGAGGAGGGGCTTCAGCCATGGTGATAGAAAATATTTAGTTCTATACAAAATAATAGAAAGGCTTATTCTAAAATTTGAATAAGCCTTTTTATTTGATCAAACTAAATATCAATTTGTTCATCTGATGCTTATAAGATAAATTTGCACCCTTACAAATAAATATTTTACATGCGACAAATTGCCTTTAGAGAAGCCCTTAGAGAAGCCATGCAGGAAGAAATGCGCAGAGATGAACGTGTTTTTTTGATGGGAGAGGAAGTGGCTGAATACAATGGTGCTTATAAGGTGAGCCAGGGCATGTTGGATGAATTTGGCGAAAAAAGGATCATTGATACACCAATTGCAGAGCTTGGATTTACAGCGATTGCTGTTGGTGCTGCTCAAAATGGTCTGCGTCCAATAGTAGAATACATGACCTGGAATTTTGCCGTATTACCCTTAGATCAAATATTAAATACGGCTTCTAAAATGCTGGCAATGAGCGGAGGACAGGTTGGTTGTCCAATTGTTTTTCGTGGCGCTAATGGCAGTGCGGGCCAGTTAGGGGCTCAGCATTCTACCGCTTTTGAAGCACTTTATGCCAATATTCCCGGACTAAAAGTTATTTCAGTTTCAAATCCATATGATGCCAAGGGGTTACTAAAAAGTGCCATTCGTGATGATGATCCGGTTGTGTTTATGGAAAGCGAAGTGATGTATGGCGAAAAAGGAGAAGTACCCGAAGAAGAATACCTGTTACCCATTGGTAAAGCCTTTATTAAAAGAGCAGGAAAAGATGTTACCATTGTTTCTTTTAATAAAATGATGAAAGTTGCGCTGGGCGCTGCCGAAGAATTGGCAAAAGAAGGTATTGAAGCCGAAGTGATTGATCTGGCAACGATTCGTCCATTAGATTGGTTCACCATTTTAGAAAGTGTAAAAAAGACTAACCGGCTTGTTATTGTAGAAGAGCAGTGGCCATTTGCATCCGTATCTTCCGAAATAACGTACCGCATTCAAAAAGAAGGATTTGATTATTTAGATGCCCCCATACGCAGGATAACATCAGCAGATGCCCCGATGCATTATGCCCCCAATTTAGTTGCTCTTTATTTACCTGATATTCCTCGTACCGTTAAACTGGTAAAGGAAGTGATGTACATGAAAAAATAAAAACGCTGTATTTTTTAAAAAAGTTGACAGGTGGAAGATTGTTGAAACGTTGAAGGTTGTTGTAATCCCTTTGTTTTACCCGTTTCCTTAATCATCATAATCCTGAATGCTTCTTAAGCACTTTAACTTTCTCATATCATTCTGCTTTACATTTGTGTTGAAAACCATTTGCATGTCTTATAAATCCCTGGAAGAATGTTTACTGGATCTTGAAAAACATGGACATTTAATTCGTGTAAAAGAAGAAGTAGATCCGTACTTGAACATGGCGGCCATTCATCTACGCGTACATGAAGCCGGTGGGCCTGCTTTATTGTTTGAGCAGGTTAAAGGCAGTAAATTCAGGGCTGTATCCAATATTTTTGGAACATTGGAACGCAGTGAATGGATCTTCAGAAAGTCTTTACAAACTGTACAGCGGTTAATTGATTTAAAAGAAGACCCTATAAAAGCCTTTAAAAATCCCATTGCAAATTTTAGTGCTGCAGTAGCTGCTTTAAAGTCATTTCCTAAAAAAAATCCTATTCAAAAACCGGTTTTATTTGAAGAGATAAAAATTTCTGACCTGCCTTTAATACAGCATTGGCCAATGGATGGCGGCGCTTTTGTAACCCTGCCACAGGTTTACACCGAAGATATAGACAAACCGGGTATAATGAATGCCAATCTGGGTATGTACCGCATACAATTGACCGGAAATGAATATGAATTGAATAAAGAAGTGGGATTGCATTACCAGTTACACCGGGGTATTGGTGTACATCAAAATAAAGCCAATAAAAAAGGCCTGCCATTAAAAGTAAGCGTATTTATTGGAGGCCCACCGGCACATAGCGTAGCCGCAGTGATGCCTTTACCGGAAGG
>CANKNL010000262.1 GCA_947483345.1 Chitinophagaceae bacterium
CAAAAAGCATAAAAGATAAATGTCGCATCTGGTTTATGCCAACCGGTTGGAGACCTGCCGATGTGGAAAAAAAATACCCTGTTTTTAAGATTGACGATGTGTATCATTTTGAAAAATATGTGACAAACACATCTGCCTTTTTATCGGCCTGGACCTGGGTTCAAATGGGTATGCTCTTATTATTTATAAGTTATTTTTTTGGGAATATCGCCGATATAGGCAATCCCAATATGTTTATTTACGGGGCCTTCGTTTTGATATATGTTTATGCATTAACCGATCTGATGGACGGCAATAAATATGCGCTGCTTTGGGAAGCACTCAAGGCCGGTACCGGCATAGCCGTTATTTTTTATCTGGGCGATTGGTTTGGAATAAATACTTTTTATCCCTGGATTAGTGCTGTGTTGATTGGTTACTTTATTGTATCGTTAGGCGTAACAGGTTGGTTGGTTTTTTATAATGAAAAAAAATCCAGTTCAGTCACCCTAACTGCTTAACAGCTATAAGGCTTCTTTTGTCAATTCATTATTTACCGTTCTCCATATACCTAATGTGTTTTCATTTTTTAATTCATCTGGTAATAAATTATTACTCCAGTTTTGAAAAGCAATGGGTCTTGCAAAACGTTTAATGCCATCGGCGCCTACGGAACCAAATCGGCTGTCTGTTGATGCCGGGAATGGGCCACCATGCTGCATACTTAAGCAAACTTCTACACCCGTTGGTACATTGTTTAAGATAAAGCGGCCACAAATATTTTTTACAGCTTCAACCAATTCGTCGTTTTCTGTTATATCATTTTCGGTAGCCATAAAAGTTGATGACAATTGCCCTTCCAGGCTTTTTGCCACTTCAATCATCTCAGGCATGTCTTTGCAACGGATAACAATAGAGTAGGGACCAAAAACTTCCTGTTGTAAAACCGGGTTGTTTAAAAAAGTCTGTCCGCTTGCTGTTGCAATGGTTGGTAAGCCCTGGTTTTCTTCCACCATTGTTTCCGATTCGGCAACCAAATGCACATCCTCCTGTAATAAGGCATGGCCTTTATTTTTTTTATAGGCACTTACTATACCGCTATGCAACATGAGCGCGGGTTCTGTTTTTTGAATGGCTTTACCCAGGTCATGAATAAAAGTTTGTAAAGCGTCACCATCAATACCAATGATCAGTCCCGGGTTGGTACAAAATTGTCCAACACCCAGCGTAATAGAACCTGCATACAGTACAGCGATGTCATTTGCAGATGATTTTAATTTTTCGGGCAATAAAAAAACAGGATTGATGCTGCCCATTTCTGCAAAAACCGGAATGGGTTCTTTACGTTGATTACCCCAATCAAATAATTGTTTGCCTCCAGAATAGGAGCCGGTAAAACCAACGGCTTTAGTATATGGATGAATAACCAATGCTTTTCCAACTTCAAAATTTGCGCCATGCACATGCGTAAAAATGCCTTTAGGCATCTGGCATTTTTCTGCTGCAACGAGGATCGCCTTTGCTACCATTTCAGAAGTTTCTACATGGGCAGGATGTGCTTTTACAATTACCGGGCAACCGGCAGCAAATGCACAGGCCGTATCACCACCGGCAGTTGAATACGCAAAAGGAAAATTGCTTGCGCCAAAAACAACCACGGGCCCCAGTGGTACTAACATTTTACGAATATCGGGTTTGGGTGGCGTTTTATCCGGTATACCAGTATCAATTGAGGCAGCTAACCAAATTCCTTTTTCACAGGCTTCGGCATAACTGTTTAATTGAAAAATAGTTCTTGCTCTTTCGCCTCTTAATCTGGCTTCGGGCAAATTCGTTTCCTGCATGGCGGTGTGTATCAAAGTATCGCCGCAATTTTCCAGTTCAATGGCAATGGCTTTCATAAATGCCGCCCGTTGCGTTAAAGAAAACTTTCTATAAATATGAAAGGCATGCCATGCCTGTTGCATTACAATATCAATTTCTTCAACACTAAAGTCTTTATAATTCATAAGTAAAAATTAAAACCTGCCCGACGGCAGGCAGGTTAAAAATTCAAAACCGGTCTTGTTGCTATGCCATCATTAATAATCTTTAAAACATCTTCTCTTTCTTTTCCTATCAAAGTTAACCTTGGAGCTCTTACATTTTCCGAACCAATACCGGCCTGTGTTTCGGCCAGTTTAATATATTGCACCAGTTTGGGATGGATATCCAGTTCCAGCAAAGGAATAAACCACCTATAGATCTTTGTTGCTTCTGCAATTTTGCCGGCTTTTACCAAATTAAAAATGGCAACCGTTTCTTTAGGGAAAGCGCAAACCAGGCCCGCCACCCATCCATCGGCACCCAAACAAAGTTCTTCCATGGCAATGGTATCCACACCACAAAGAATTTTAAACCGGTTGCCAAAACGATTTTTCATTCTGGTAACATTGGTAACATCTCTTGTTGATTCTTTTACGGCCTGAATATTTTCGCAGGTGAGCAGTTCATCAAACATATCCAGCGTTACTTCAATTTTATAATCAACCGGATTGTTGTATATCATTATCGGAAGCTCAGTAGCATGGGCTACAGTTTTAAAATAAGTAACGGTTTCCCGATGATCGCTTTTGTAACGCATAGGCGGCAACATCATAATGCCTTTGGCGCCCCAGTCTTTTGCATGGGCAGCCTGCTGTAAAGCTTCTTTGGTACTGCCTTCTGCAATGTTTAACACAACCGGCACTTTGCCGGCGCATTTGGCAACTGCAAATTTTACCAATTGCTCTTTTTCAGCAGTCGTTAATACACTGGCTTCTCCTAAAGTGCCACCTAAAACAATGCCGTTTACCCCGGCATCTAATTGGGCCATTAAATTTTTCTCAAAAAGCGGCAGGTCTAATTGATCATCCGCAGTAAATTTTGTGGTGAGGGCGGGAAATACGCCGGTCCAGTTGATAGCCATATTAATTTATTAAAAGTTTCTGCAATCTACAAAAAAGGCGCATTAAAAAAGCCTTTCATTTTCTGAAAGGCTTTACTGTAGTACCACGTACGGGATTCGAACCCGTGATTCCTCCGTGAAAGGGAGGCGTCTTAACCCCTTGACCAACGCGGCATTTCCCGTTAAAGGACGGCAAAGATAACGTTCGGCAGTTTTTTAACCAAATAATTTAAATCGTTTACAAATATTACCAGTTTATATGTTGTACAAAATGTACTTTTGCACCGCAATCCTGCCTACAGGCAGGTCTTAATTTTTAATTTTTAATTTTTAATTGAACATGAGTACAGTAAAAGTTGCTATCAACGGATTTGGTCGTATCGGCCGGTTAGTTTATCGTCAGATATATGATATGAAAGGGATTGATGTAGTAGCCATCAATGATTTAACCAGCCCCGCTGTGCTGGCACATTTATTAAAGTACGACAGCGCCCAGGGCCGTTTTGGCCAGGATGTAAAATCTACCGACAATGCTATTGTAGTAAATGGAGATGAGATAAAAGTTTATGCACAAAAAGATCCGGCGCAAATACCATGGGCCAGTCATGATGTGGATGTGGTTATTGAATGTACCGGTTTCTTTACCGATAAAGCAAAAGCCGAAGCACATTTAACCGCTGGTGCTAAAAGAGTAGTTATCTCTGCACCCGCAACGGGCGATTTAAAAACAATCGTATTTAATGTAAATCATGCCATTTTAGATGGTACAGAAACAGTGATCAGTTGTGCAAGCTGTACAACCAATTGCCTGGCACCAATGGCTAAAACATTGAATGATAGTTTTGGTATTGTAACCGGCATCATGAGTACCATCCATGCCTACACGAACGATCAGAATACTTTAGATGCACCGCATCCAAAAAATGATTTAAGAAGAGCCAGAGCAGCTGCAGCTAATATTGTACCTAATAGTACCGGTGCAGCTAAAGCCATCGGACTGGTTTTACCTGAGTTAAAAGGTAAATTAGATGGCGGTGCTCAACGGGTGCCTGTCATTACCGGTTCCGTTACCGAATTATATTCAATTTTAAGTAAAACAGTAACCATTGAAGAAATTAATGCGGCCATGAAAGCGGCCAGCAATGAAAGCTTTGGTTATAACGAAGATGAAATAGTAAGCAGTGATGTTATTGGTATCAGTTTCGGTTCGCTTTTTGATTCAACACAAACCAAAGTAATGACCATGGGCGATAAGCAAATGGTTAAAACGGTGAGCTGGTACGATAATGAAATGAGCTATGTAAGCCAGTTGGTACGTACAGTTCATCATTTTGCTGGTTTGATAAAATAA